>JAQCFT010000223.1 GCA_027619545.1 Verrucomicrobiota bacterium
GCGCAGGCTTTCTCCTAAAACATCTGTGAAAATCTGAGACATCTGTGGATAAAGAGAGGATCAAACCCAAAATGATCGCTTATTTGATCTCGCGGATCTTCACGTTGCGAAAGGCCACTTCGTTTCCGTGATCCTGCAAACAGATGAATCCTTTGGTGGGTTTGCCAAAGTCGGGCATATCCTTGAACTTGCTTTTGGCGACACGTTCATTCCAGTCCTTGCTTCCTTTGACGTATTCACAATACTTGACGCCGTTCATGTACTGCTCGCATTTCTCGGGAGTGATCAGGACACGTAATGTGTTCCATTCTCCGGCAGGCTTGGTGGCGTCGGTATCGGAGCTATAGAGCTGGTAGAGCCAACCGGCTTTCTGGGGATCATGTCCATCCACATTGTCCTGAATCTGGATTTCCGGACCGGTGTGCCAAGGGGCGTTGGCATTTTCCTTCACGTGATACATCAATCCGCTGTTGCCACCTTTTGAGATCTTATAATCCAGTTGGAGTTCGAAGGCATCGTACTGTCGTTTGGTGACGATGTCTCCGGCGCCTCCTTTGGCGCGAACAAAAGTGCCGTCCTGAATCTGCCAACCATCGCTCAGCGATTCTTTCTTGAAGTTGCGCCACTTGTTCAGGTTTTTGCCGTTGAACAGCAACTTCCAACCGGCTTCCCGTTCCTTTTTGGTCAAGCGGTTGTTTTTATCCTTCTGGGCTTCCATTTGCATGGTGGAACCCAATACCGATAAGGCGATTCCCATCACCCACGTCCATTTCAATGCTACTTGGATTTTTTTCATATGATTTGATCAGATAAATCGAACGGAACCATCCCACATAGGCCAATTCGATCAATGGATAATGTCATGGATGATTGATTTCATGGGGTGGTTTGCTTGATGTATCCATAGGGTCTGTTGCTGGTGAACGATTCCATGGTGAGATCTTCCTTGGAAGGATTGAACCACACCCATTCTGTCATGTCCGATTCCAGGTTCAACTTCAACACGCTTGCTTCCTGATCGTCGCGGAGCACTTGAATGCCGGAGGCGTGGGCGGTTGCTTGTAGTTGATTGGCGTAGTCGGCCTTGCTGTTTGGGTTTGGATTGTTGGAGGTCGGGCGTGATCGATAGGGAAGGTGGGGGTAATAGACCTGGGTGAAGACAAGGGTTTCTCCTTTTTGGGGTTTTCCTTCCCACACATACCGGAGTTGATTGGGGGAGACTTCCGCGCGTGGATCGTCTTCCAGTCGGTTTACGCTTTGCAATTGACGATCCGGTTTCGGGGCGTGCCAGACCAGGAGGTCCACGGGCGGTGTGGGCATGCTTTGACGTCCGTTGTCCCCGACCGGGTGGCTGACAAAGGTGTTGGCCCAGTGATTGCCGATTTGCGGACCAATGTTTTGGGTGTTCCAGGTGGGAGCGACTCTGGCTTCAAAGGATGCTTCAAAGGTCACCTGTTCGCGCGTTGCCAGGAATCGGTTTTTTGCAAAGACGAAGGAACGTTCATAAACGACAGGCAGACCATCCATGTTTTTCACCCGAACGGTGGCATAGGTGGCTTCCTTGGTATCTTCGAAATGGACGACTTCAGACTGTATGTCCGGCATGGCCCCGGCCCTCCAGAATTCATCGATGCGCAATTTGTCCGGGTGCAGTCGCTTCGTGGTTTGTTGATGCAGGTCTTCGATAAGCAGGCGGTTCTCAACCGACGCTCCCTTGCTGGTCGCGATCTGCGTGAAAGGTGCTCCCCAACGGTTCATGCCCATGATGCCTCCGGGATTGGATGGGAAGCTGGTTGGGTGGAGTTCGATCAAAGCAAACAGATCGCCCCGATTCCATCCGCTGCGCAATACGAGTTTGTCGGGCCATACATGACCTGTCATGTGCCAACTGCAGCAGATGTGACCGAAATCTTCCCTCGGATCGGCGTGACCGAGCAATCGTTCGGTGAGTTTCTTGTCGGTATGGGGGATGCGGGCGGCTTCCATGCGTTGATTCCAAAGTGAGCCGGCCTCGGGTTGGACGGGTTCAACCGATTCGTCGGCAAACAGCCAGGCCAGCGCCATGAGCCAGGTGGTCCAGTGATTGGATGCCATCGAACCGGGTTTGTCGCCCGGCATCTGGTAACGGAGATAGTTGAAGAGTTTGTGGGCGCCATAACGGTAACGTCCGTCCCCGGTCCTGGCCGCCACGCGTTCCAGCATGGCGACGCGGTAATCGGCGGTGCTGTTCCATCCTCCGTTGGGGCCGTACGGATTGATCGCGCCGTCCGGTGTGATTTCGACCAGCAATCGATCCCATAGGCGCTTCATGTCCGGATCGGTATAAACCCGATCATCCTGCGTCCATTGATCCCCACCGCAAATCAATACAATCAGAGGCCCCATCATGTAACCGGTGTCGTTTTGAGGCGCATCTTTGACCTTCCAGAAATCATGAAACACCCGTTCCGAATAGCGTTTCCAGTGATCGGCCTCCGGTATGTCGGGATACCAACGGGCGGCGAGACCTTTGGACATGGCTTCGGGCATGGAGCGGTGGCAGCCGCCCCGCCATTCAGTGGGTTTGGAATCCCATACATGCAGGTTGCGGCAATAATAAAGCCACATGTCGCGGAACCATTCGGTATCTTCCGAAATGGCGCCTCCCTCCACCAGATGTTTGCGGTAAATGGGGATCAACACGGCGGGATCCTCGAATTGCCAGAACCATTGTTTTTCCGCGACGATGTTTTGCATTTCCTGATGGAAGGAATGAAACATCTCCCGGATGCCATCGCTCCATTTGGAATCCCCGGTCTCCACGTATTTGACCAGAATCGGCATGAAGGCCCTTGGCCCGTTCATGCCGTGCTTTGGGTTTTTGACGAGTTCGGCAGGATTGGTTTCTTCGATGGCTTTCAGGTAGCTGTCCCTGGTCACCGGTTCCTGCGGGATGGGATAAAAGGCAGGATTGTTCAAGTCCGGCCAACTGAAACGATAGCGCTCAACATCGACGAAATATCTGGAGGATGGGGTGGTGGGGGGTGTTGCTCCGTTCGTTGTTGAAACGGACGTGCAAGTCATGAATATCCATATGAATAAGACAATTGAGACACTGCTGTTCAAGGGGTGCCAATCAGGTTTTTGCGATGTTCGAATGAGCATTCCCAAAAGCTAATGAAAAGCCAGAGATGAGATCCAGATTTTTTTTTTTGGACGCAGCCATTCAGGGGGTGCCTGATAGCTCCCCCCCTTATCCAGACTCTATTATGAGCTCAGAGGGATTGTAGGAAATCGAGCAGCAGAGCGAGTTCCTGAGGCGACAGGTCTTTTTCCAGCATGTGTTTTTGCTTGGTGAAGACATCCTTGAGGTCTTTGATACGTCCATCGTGCAGGAAATGGGTGCGTTGGGAGACTCCAAGCAGTGACGGGGGATTGAACGCCACAGAACCTGATGCGTCCGGAATGCCCACATCGTAAACATCCTCGTCCGTATAAGTGGGAGGAAGATGGCACTCGTCACATCGAAGGCGCTCGAAGAGTTCCGTTCCCTGATTGATCCTGCGTGGCGGCAGGTCGGGCTTGAGGGGGGGAGCCGGTGGAAGTGTTTTCATGTAAGCACTCAAGGCCTTCGCTTTTTCCTGAGTCGGGATTTCCCTCATGGTGGTTTGGATGGAGCGGTGGGCCTGTTCAACGAGATCATTTCGCTTGCCCAGCCAACTCCAGGGGGCGGTATCGGCCACACCCAATAACGACAATACTTTCTTGGGCGCTCCGAATCCTCCATCTGCCTCGTTGTCATTCAGCATGCCGTTGGCGTGACCGTCGGTGTGGCAACTGTGACAACTGAACCATCCATGAAACGACTGATGCGCATCGAAAAACAAACGCTCCCCCTGCGCGAGTTCCGACAATTCCTTGAGGCGGCCCAGGCGTATTGTCGATGATAGCTGAGGAGCTGGATCCAGTTTCAAAATGGATATCGAATCCGAGAGGGTGTTGGCGACAAATACACGGCGTCCGGTCTTGTCATAAGCCAGGGCACTTGGTCGACGTCCCACTCCTGAACGATACACTTGCGTCGTGTCCCGACGCATCACGGCCACCTCTCCCACTCCCGCGAGAGCGATCACCATTTCATCCTGATCCGTCCACAGAAGCGCTTCGGGGTCACCCGCCGCGTTACCGGGGCGTTCGAGTTGGCCCTTGGGTTGCAGCGGTTCGGAACTTGAGTAATCGGTTGTCAGGTTTTTGACAGAAAATCCGCTGACCTTGTTTTCTATCAGGAATCCCCACTGGATGTCTCCCCGCAGGGTGGTAGCATTTGGGTGAAGGGTTTGGTGGGCCATCCATATGTTATGGTGTTCGCGATCCAAAACCATGTCCCGGATGTTGTGAATGGAACGTTCAAGGGTTGATTGGAGGGTTCCCGTGTGCGGGTTCAATAACGCCATGCCTCCGCCAAAAGCCGCCGTGATGATCCAGGTATCCGAATCGGAAACGAGCAGTTGGCTGCCGGGGGCAAATGGAAGCTGAATACATTGCCGAACGTGATAATCCGGTATTCCTTCAGGCGAAGGTTCGTTTGTTTGTTCCAGGATGGTTGCCAGATGGTTCCAGCGGTGGAGGACATACAAGCACCTGCCATCCGGAGAACTGACGATGTTTTCGGCGTAGGAAGGAATCGAGAAGGAAGCTATATCAACGGGTGCTTCCTGCCTTGCGGTGTCGAATAAATAGATCCTCCCCGGTGAAGATTGCAGGGCCGCGAGTGTGCTTGTGCCGGGGATTCTGTGCAGATCCGTCAGCGGTGATTCAACCTGAAAGACCCGTTCCCAGGCTTTTGAATCAACATGAACTCGAAGGATGCTTTGGTCATTCTTGGTTGCCGCCCAAAGAGTTTGCGTCTCCTCTAACCATGCCAGTGCAATGGGTTGCTTCAACTCGGAGTTCGCGCCGAAGCAGAGCGCGTGGGCTCCCCACTGAAGGATACCGATGGCCAGGCTGATCAGACGTGCGTGATTCATCGGATGAATTCTTCGGAGTCGAGGTTGACATCGCGGATGGGGGTCAATTTCAGCACGGCATCGGGGCCGTTGGTCACCACGTAGATGGCCCCGTCGGGTGCGCTGTTGACATCGCGCACGCGTCCGGCATTTTTGAGGATGATTTCCTGGTGCATGACCCGGTCGTCCTGAATGTCCAACAGGCGCACTTCCTCGAACTTCAATGCACCCACCAGAAGTTTGTTCTTCCATTTCGGAAAAAGAGGACTATTGGCAAAATGAATGCCACAAACTGCGATGGATGGTTTCCAGTAGAGCGCGGGAGCCGCCATGCCCTCGCGGGTGCGGAAGTCTGAAACGATGCCACCATCGTAGTTGCGTCCATAGGTGATCGATGGCCAACCATAATTGCTGCCGCCCCGGATGAGGTTGAGCTCGTCGCCTCCCATGGGACCGTGTTCCGCTTCCCAGACCTGACCGGTTCCCGGGTGTACGGCAAGCCCTTGCGGGTTACGGTTTCCAAAAGTGAATATGGAGGGGATGGCGTCATCGCGTCCGACAAATGGATTGTCGGTGGGAATGGATCCGTCCTTGTGGATGCGGTGGATTTTTCCATTTGGACGGGTGATGTCCTGGGCCTGGTTTGAATTGCCTCGATCTCCGATGGAGAAGTAGAGATAACCATTGGGATCAAAGACGATTCGACTGCCATAGTGATGACGTGTGGTCAGGTACAGATCATGGGGTGCTTCAAAGATGGTTTCCTGGTCCACCCAGTGATGATCTTTCAGGCGTCCTCGCACGATGCGCGTCATGGCGGGCTTGCGATCACCCTCTGCGTCGTTCAAGAGGTGACTATAGGAAAGGTAGATCCAACCCGTGCTGGCATAGTCGGGATCGATCGACACATCGAGGAGTCCTCCTTGTCCCTCGTGCACCACTTCGGGAATTCCAACAATGGGAGTGGGGTGCAGGTGACCGCTGGAGATCAGCCGGACTCTGCCGGGGCGTTCGGTGACCAGGGCGCGGTGTTCGTCGAGAAAATCAATGGCCCAGGGGATATCCAGGCCTTCTGCGACTTTTTCCACCTTTACTTCGTAATCAAGTGTAAACAGTTTCTCAGGAGCCGGTGGTTTTTGTGCACCTGATGATTTTTCCGACTCGAACACAAAGTCCAGGATGCGGTTGATGGCGTCATCGGACAATGCTTCCTCGAACGCGGGCATGGCGAAATCAGAGATGCCGTATTTCACGTTGCGGAAGATGTGACTGCGGCCCGAGCCGAACTGCCAGACGGCATCCACCAGACTCTGGGCCTGGCCGCCTTGCAATTGAGCGCCGTGGCACTGAGCGCAAGCCGTGGCGTACAGTTCGGCTCCGGTAGGTTGTTGCTGGGCGATTGTGTTCAAGGTTGTGGAACACAGGGCCCCTGCCGTCAGAAAGGTTTTAAGGGTTGTGATTGCTTTTTTCATGTTTTGCAGTGGATCTGGTAAGTGAGTGACCGGGGGAGGATTAGTCGAGGTTCTTGAATGGATACATCTCAGACGGAACGCGGGCTTCTTTCATCAGTTTTTCCATTTCGGAAACGATGGATGGGTGTTTGGATGCCAGGTTGGTGCTTTCAGATGGGTCGGCTTTCAGGTCGTAAAGTTCCGTTTGAATGCCATTGCGGATGATGTTTTGACGGACGGCTTTCCAGTTGCCCATGCGCAGCGCTTGCTGTCCCCCGTAAGCTGGGAATTCCCAGTAAAGATAGGCATGTGATGACTGGTTGCCTTTGCCGAGCAAGGTAGGGGCCAGGTTGATACCATCCACGTTTGGAGGAAGGGCTTCCTTGTTGCCGGTCATGTTGAGAATGGTGGGCATGAGATCCCAGAAGGCGGCGGGTTCTTCGGTGGTTTGTCCTGCCGGAATTTTCCCTGGCCAACTGGCCACCATCGGCACGCGGATTCCGCCTTCGTAAACGCTCCCTTTGAGTCCTTTGAAAACGCCTGCTGATTCGAAAAAATCCGAATCGCTGCCGCCCAGGCGGTCATAAGTTGGACCGTTGTCGGAGGTGAAGATGACCAGGGTGTCTTCTTCCAGTCCGAGCGAGCGGAGTTTGTTCATGATCAATCCGACTCCGTAATCCAGATAGGTCACCATGGCGGCGTATCCGGCACGAGGTTTGGGGTGTTTCAGATAGCCGCGATGTTCGTATGCTTCCTCTTCAATGTCATCCGCATACCAATCCACAGCCCATTGAGGAACCTGGATGGACAGGTGCGGTATGGTGAAGGGCATGAACAGAAAGAAGGGATCATCCTGATGAGCGTCGATGAAGCCGACCGCTTCTTCGATGAAACGATCCTGGGAGAATGTTTCTCCGTAAAGGGTGCGATCGTTGCCGGGAAGGACCTCCTTCTTGCCGTTTCGCCAGAGAAATTTGGGATAATGATTGTGGGCGTGGACCTGGCAGTTGAATCCATAGAACAGGTCGAATCCCTGCTTGTTGGGATCTCCGATGGTGCCGAAATGTCCGAGTCCCCATTTGCCCATGGCGCCGGTGGCGTAGCCTTGCGACTTGAGTGCTTCGGCCAGGGTGACCTCTTCCGGCGGGATGGGATATTGTCCGGGGAATTCCCATTGGTAAGTTGCTTTGATATCATCCAGACCTTTGGGATTACGGTTGTCACGCACGTAAGCATGACCGCTGTGCTTGCCGGTCAACAGCATGCCACGCGACGGAGCGCACACCGGCGAGCCGGAGTAAAAGTGCGTCATTCGCATGCCGTTGGCGGCCAATGCGTCGATGTTAGGCGTCTTGATGTATTTCTGCCCGTAACATCCCAGCTCCTGATAGCCGAGATCATCGGCCAGAAAGACAATGACATTGGGTTTGCGTTTGGTTTCCTGGGATTGAAGACCCGTCACCAAAGCACAAAAAACAACCGCGAACACACAGCTCCGCCACCATAAGGTTAGTATGGATTGCATGCGTGAAGTCTATGACTCTGTCCGCAACGCGACAACCAAATTCACCCTGCTGAATTCACTATGCTACATTTGTATCTGGCGGGTGATTTCCAGAGCCAGGTCGAGAGCTTGTTTGGCGGAGGCGCCGCTGACGGCGGGTTCGCTTTTGGCGAGGACGCATTCGATGAAGTGCCGGAGTTCAAGCTTAAGCGGTTCTTCCTTATTGATGGGAACGGGTTCGCGCACGATTTTTTTGCCGGCGAATTCGCTGACCACTTTGAAGTCCTTTTTCTTGGAGGCCAGCAGTTGGGTCCAGAAACTGGAAGG
>JAQCFT010000224.1 GCA_027619545.1 Verrucomicrobiota bacterium
AAAAATTGTGTCATTGCATCGGAACCGGTTCCCGCCAATGCCACATGCCGATGCGGATTTGCCTTCAACCAATCGGATGTCGAATTGAAGAACCAATCATGACCTTTCACTTTTCTGAGACCTCCGGGTATGCCAATGACGGTTGCGTTGAATGGTAAGTTAAATTGGTTGCGACATACATCGCGATCTGGCAGTTCTTGTCCAAATGTGTCACTGATGCCAACGGGAATGACCTTGCCTCCGATCCGATTTCCATACATCGATTTCTTTGCCGCTTGAGTGTTGAAAATAAATGCCTTTGTGAAACGTGACCAAAGGAGGGGCAAAAGCGGTTTGATCAAGACCGGAGCCTTCAATTCGCCCCCGTGTTCCTGAAATTGTTCACGAAAATGCCATATACATGGTAAATGCCCTAGAGAAGCCGCCCTGGCTGCGCCCAAGCTTGCTACGGTGTTGATGTAAACCAGATCTGTTTTGCTTTTTAGAAATAGGTTTAGTAGTTCTTTGGCGCGTCGTGATTCCTGATAGTAGTTTTTGACAAATCCAACGAGACGTTGATCCCTTAGCCAATTCTTATGCTCCCAGAGATGTGTTTCATACCCGCGTTGCAGACTCAAATCGAAAACCTCACCGTCAGTGCCAAAAATCATCTGCAACTTGCATCCATGCCGACGAAATCCTTCTCCAATGGCGAGTGCGCTAAGAGCGGCCCCATCACGTTTTCCGCTGAACTGTACAAGTGAGATGATCGGATTTGACATGCTTCTCGATTTGATTCAACCAGCCAAACCAATCGCTTGATCAACCTTTTGCCACATCAAGCCCACTTGCTCTCGTATGTCGATCATCTGAGTTTTTAAGCATTGGGAGATATTCGCGTTTGTTACAGGTTCCAGCATGGCATCCATGACGGATTCTATATCCTCGTATGCTTGGGTGGTGCTTAGTGACCATTCGGATTGTTGAAAATCACTCATTATTTGATCGTATTTATGGCTCCAACCAATGGAAATGGATGGTACTCCGGAAGATAATGCCCCTGCCAGTGCGTGAAACCTGGAGCTGATCACAAGACTGCTGGATGCTAGTATTGCCTTTAGTTGAATGGGATCATCGTCTGTGACGACCTTAATATCGGAACCAGTAAGGTATTGCAGGGGAGCAATAAACTGAAGATCCTCATGGAGATCATGCAAGAGTAATTGCAGGGGGAGGTTTTTGTTTTTGGCATGTAGAATGATTTTAGCCAGACAATCTTGATAAAGTTTTGAATTTTCCGGGGATAATTTATCAAGCATCCTGGAATTGGGGATCAGCGTGATGGGGCGTTGGGTTTCCACAGGGGCTATGGGAGCCTCAGCCGCAAGGGTCAAATCCGGGCAACACTGGATGCGTTCGTCATGTTGGGACAGACGGTTTAGGTGTCCGTAGGACACATCATCCCTTGCAAAGATCAGGTCCGTCATATCGATCAATTGTTTCATGGCATCCTGGTGCGAGGGCTGTGAGAATGGGCCAAATGCTTGCGGAAGGAGCACGACCGGCACTTTCTTTCTTTTAAGAGGTTTCAGAGCTTCAACAAAATCTAGTGTTCGATTGAGGGGCAATTGGTCACCAAAAGCAAACCCTGATGCATCCAGAACAGCGTTGATGCCTTGGTCCGTAACGATGCCACATTCTGTGCACAGACGCCTCGACAGCATCATCTCAACGGCCTGGATGGCAACTTTTTCAGAACGAGTTATTTTTCGGTTCAGCGCATACCTCTTCGTGCTGATTTTATACCACATACCATATTTGAATCGATCTTTTGCGGTCCCGAACCGTTGCGGCACTGCGAACTGAATACTTGGATGATGTAGAAGGAAGCGCCGGCAAATGGCGGCCGTCATTAATTCGGCACCTTTGTTCCTAACACTGGTTCCTGACAGTTCGATCATCATCCCAGGTAATTCCATCGACATAATTGTTCCGTTGATTTTTTGGCTGAATAGGGAACCATTCCTTCTGGATCAGGATAACCGATGGCAAGAAACATGACGGGTCTTTCATAAGTAGTAAGGTTCAACACACTTTGGGCTCTAATTTCATCTTCTTCGATATCGGGCCAATTGATGCAGCACGAACTGAGTCCAAGTGTCTCCAAAGCCAGGATCAGGCTCATGGTGGCGAGGCTGCCGTCTATGTAGATGACGTGACGATCCTTTTCGTCGTAGTAATGCGCCAGATTACCAAGAACCACACCTATGACGGGGAACTGATTCGCAAAGCCCTTTGTGCCACCTGGAAGTTCAGCCACCTTTTCGCGCAAGCCAGGGGCGTCGAAAAAGCGGAATTCAAAAGGTTGTCGGTTGCAAGCGCTGGGGGATAAACCGGCGACGATGACAGCCTTTTCAATGAGCTCTCTGGGGACCGGGCTTTGCTTGAACCAACGGGTTGAACGACGTCGTTCTGCGAGCTTGAGCAATTCATCATAATGGACAGAAGCTGGTGCCTTGAGGTTGCGGTGATAAGGGTGAAAGGCCTTGGCCCTATCAGGTGCGCATCTAAGCGGCAAGGGGGGAATGCTGTTGAATGTTTTGCGTAAACGATCGATCAATGGGTGCGCCCCACATACGTCGAAATAATCCTTCAGCACATCATGAGCCCAGCATATTTCTTCATTTGCCTGCCCGTTGGCATGGGAAACCGATTGCTGGTAGGCTTTGATTGTCTCCTCAATGTAGGCAAGAGCAAAAACATCCTTTCTCGGACGCATGATCAATCCCTTTTCCAATCGGTGCGTGTTGCGCCTGAGGGTCGTTGAACAGGAACCCTCAGGGCCGTTCGAAATGGAAAACTGCTGCTGGCCTTGAAGGACTCCAACATGTTCCCGGTCAAACCGCCGGGAGAAAAAGGCATAAAAAACCGATGAAAAAAAACGATTCTGACGAGCGTGACGCAAAGCAAATTGATGGGACCGTCTTCGTAGGCTTCGAAATATGTGTTTCATTGTCGTGGAATGATCAGGCCTGTCCATTGATGGATTTTTTTTGGGGCAGCCCCTTCAAAAAGGATATGACTTGACTCACATTCATTCGCAGCTCCGACTCTGCCGTGAGATTGAGCACGGCAATTCCCTGGCTTTCAAAAAAGCCAATGGCATGTTCATTCACAGAGTTCTTTCGTGCCGTATAGGTTGCTATTTCAGTTTGGGACCGCGAGTCATGACCAGGATTCAGTCTGCCCGATTCCTTATGACGTTGTTTAAAACGTTGATTCACCGTTTCGACGGAGGCTGCAAGGTGAATGATCCCTGTGGGGGCCATGGGAGACTGGCAGTATTCGGACACAATTTTTTGCGCGTTCTGAAAGCGAGGGTTTGAAAGCAATTCGGCCATGCCTTTTGTCAGCCTCGCGTTGTCAGCAATCACCTTTGTGTCACCCACGAAACTCGTTATGAACAATAACTCCTTGATCCATTGCCGGACGAGATGAAATCGTTCGAATTTAGGGGGTAATGGGGTGTCGGGGTCATGCCACTGTTCGGCTAAAGCCTCTAAAAAACAATGATGGGATGTGGCAAAAGATTCCATCATTCGTTCCCGAAGGTAATCGAAATTGCTTGAAAAGTAAGGAATCGCCTCCAGGTTACCGTCCTGGGCAGTCAGAAAGTTTTTAATCGCCCGTATCAGTTCGAAAACTCGGGTCCTTGCAGTGGGCTTTGGTATGGCTTTGGAGAATGCGTGTCGGATGGCTCTCTGTTTTGCTTCGCTCAAATCAATCCAGCCGTTCATGCTGTCCTCATGCAGAGTATCAAATATTGCCTTGCATAGCGTGGATTTGCCAGCTGCAGGAGGCCCCAGTAAATCCACTCTGCAACATAATGGATCCGTGCTTCCGCTTCGTTTCGCCCACTCAACGAGGATGACGTCAGGGTGGTCTTTTGAAGGCGGAATCTTTGGATGGTCGTTCAAGTTCAATGGAATGTTGAATGGATCTTATGTTGATGCCAGACCGCAAAGAAAAATGGCTCGACAGTAGGTATCCCGCTCTTCGAGCACTTCGATATGCTTCACTTCAAATCCAAACTCGCCCAGCAGGTCCTTGAGTTGATTTTGATTCAGACGGTCTCCGATTTGCTGGTCAGGTTTCGGGAATTCCGTTGGTGGACACTTGTCCAGGCGCATGCGTAACTGAAGAATCAATTGATTTCGTGTGATGCGGCGGAACTCCCTGAGCACGGCCCGCGCTTGTTCGTAATTGACAATGTGGGTTAGAAACCGTATGCACACGACGTAATCAAATGATTGATCGGGATAGGGGAGTTGAGTGGCATCTCCAACCGATACGTTTATTTTATTGAATAGTTCACCTAATTCCTTTTTCGCCACTTTGAGCATGTCTTCAGATGCATCCAGTCCGGTCACATTGAACTCATTTTGCAAGTAATCCTTGACAAAACGCCCAGTTCCGAACGGCACATCCAACACAGAACTTCCTTTTGGAAGTTGAGACAACATTTTTACTATTTGTTTTTGCTCGAGATGCCAGTATTCCTGTTGATGACGTTTTGCCAGATAGTCTTCGGCGCGTGATCCGTAGTAGGTATCTCCAATAGGAGCATCATTTTTATGATTTGCAGCATTGAAAAGGCGTTTTCGAAGGGTCTTGAAAAGCGTACCGTTTTTTCCATGTTTGAGGAGTTTACCTATAAAGCTCATTGTGTTTTCGGTGAAATTGTGAGTGGTGGAGGGTTGTTAATTCGATGAGATTGGCAGACCCGGAAAGATCCATTCGCATTCGGGAAGATAGACAGCTTTTCGACTGCTGGGCAAAAGTCCTGTTCCAAAAATATCTGAAGCCAATATTTCAAATGTAAATGCTGGGTCCACGTTCTGCAGTTCTTCTCCGTGGTGAAAAACCCCGACGGCAACCAAATATTTTCCAGGTGCGAGTCTTTGCCGGGTAAGGCGAGCTTCCACGGCGGCGGACTGTTTAACGTCAAAAAGTTGATTTGTTTCAATTCTCGAATTGCAATTGCAGACTCGAATTCCATTGTCCGTCGTTAATACGATTCTGAGAGTTAGGTTGCTGAGGGGATGGTCAGATTGAAGTTTGATGCTGAAACAAATGTCGGATCCGGTTGCAATGGCGTCTGTTGGTTCGTTGTTGGAATTCAATAGTTGAATGTCACGTATGAGGGTGTCTTCTGACTTAAAGCGAGCGGTTTGATCCAGATTGCCGCTTCCTTTGGGTTTGAGGTATTCAGTGGTGACGTCCGCTACTCGTCCGGATAAAGCGATGCTTCCGTTTTTGAGCAGGATTCCCCTGGTGCAGAGCGATTCAACGGCGGCCATGTTATGACTGACGAACAGCACCGTTCGACCCGATTTTGCGACGTCCTGCATTTTGCCCAGGCATTTGTTTTGAAATTCCTGATCACCCACTGCCAGCACTTCGTCAATGACCAGTATTTCAGGTTCAAGATAGGCTGCGATGGAGAAGGCTAGTCGCACTTTCATTCCGCTGGAATAGCGCTTGATGGGTGTGTCCAGAAACTTCCCTATGCCTGAGAAATCGACAATATCATCGAAATTTCGGTCGATCTCGACTTTCTTCATTCCGAGGATGGTGCCGTTCATGTAAATGTTTTCACGACCACTCAGTTCCGGATGAAAACCGGTGCCCACTTCCAGCAGACTTGATATTCTTCCCTGGATGACGGCTCGTCCTTTTGTCGGTTGTGTAATTCTTGAAAGGATTTTCAGCAGAGTGCTTTTTCCCGCTCCATTATGTCCTATGATTCCAATAACTTCTCCTTCTTGCACCTTGAAGGAGACATCTTTCAACGCCCAATGAATGTTTCTCGTGTCGGTGCCTTCAAAGGTGTTGAGTCGAGAGAGTTTTTTAAAGTTTTTGAAAGGGGATTTCAGCCATGTTTTGGCCGCGGATGCCAGGGTGTCTGGAATATCTTCTTTGGCACCAATACGGTAGGCTTTTGATAGATTTTCGACGGAAATGAGTGGTTTCGTCATGTTGCTATGAAAGGGAATGGAACGTTTGGAAGCTGAACCTCGGCTACGCGACGTCTGCAAAAAGTCGTTCTTTGGTGTGAAAGTAGTGGATGGAAAATAACAATAACAGTGTCGAGGTAACGCCTCCAATCAAGATCAATTCCCAGGGAAGGGGACGTGAATTCAGCAGACAGGAACGAAAGCCCTCAATCACTCCCACCATTGGGTTCAAAGCATAGACGAGATGGTATTTTTCCGGAACCTTGCTCAAGGGATACACCACAGGGGCTGCATACATCAGGAGTTGAAGCGCAAAATTGATTCCGTATTTGATATCCCTGAACTGGATGGCCATCGCTGTCAGTAATATGCCCACCCCGGCCGAAGTGGTAAACATCAGCAGAATGAGAAAAGGCAGAGCCAATATTTGTATTCCAGGTACGATACGGTACCAGCAGATCATGGCAATCATGACAACCATGGCTATCGCGAAATCGAGTAGCTTGGCCACCATGGCTCCCAAGGGCAGAATGATCCTGGGAAAGTAAATCTTGCTGATCATGTTGGCGTTTTGGATCAGGCTTCCGGTGCTTTCTGTCACACTGTTGGCAAAGAATGTCCACGGCAAAAGAGCTGCGAAACTAAAGGCGGCATAGGGCAAACCGTCCGAGTTTATTTTTGCCAGGTTCCCGAAAATGATGGTGAACACGATGGTGCTGAACAGAGGTTGGACTATCGCCCAGCCAATACCCAGAGCACTTTGTGCATATCGAATTTTAACGCTTCTCCAAATCCAGAATACGAACAAATCCCGATATTCAATCAGGTCCCGCATACTCGACATCAACCCCTGTCGGCCGGGGGCGATGACTGTTACTGCCTTTGTGGGATGTGCCGAATCTGTCATGTCAAGTCAATTGATTGTGTTTCTCTTTGATCCGATGTCACTGGATCGGGATAATTAATAATCGAGGGGCTCTGTTTTGGCAAAATAATCCTGAATCAAGCGTTTTGAACCAGCCATTCTCCCAGCATCAGCATTCGCCACAGATCCTCATTAACTTCTATCAAGGAGTTGCTGTGAAGGGCATTATGCCATTCAGTCTGGAGCCATGTGGCATCTACATAGCGGTTTACGGCGTCCAGGCATTCGGTTTTTGGTTTTGGATTCCTGATCAGGTAATCACGCAGGTAGGCCAAAGTGAACCAGGGTCCCACGTGGGGTAGTTTTGCTTGATTCGCAATGTTCTTTTGATGATTTTGATCGAGAAAAAGCCTGAAAAGACTTTTTTCATTACCATTTTTTACCCTGAATCGCCACGAAAGCCCAAGGAGGAATTCAGCCAGATCTTTATCCAAAATGGGATGAGCTGCCTTCAGACCGAACATATGTGCTGCTTCTTCGTATCGATCTATGCCGACTCCCAGCATCGGAGACAACATTCCTTGATGCAGGTATTCTCCCAGGCTGGGACATGATGGCGTGGGATGGTTGGATCGAAGTAATGCAATTCGTTGTTGGATGAATGATTCTGTGAATGCTGCATCACGTATTCTTAAATCACGTTTCCAGCGCGTTGCCTGTTCGCGATCCCAGTCTTTTTTAGAGGAAATCGAATCCAGGCGTCTCAGCACACCCGGAATATGGTTTGCAAGCAGCATTCTGATCAAAGCTTTGATGCTTTTAGAGAATGGTTCCTCATGGTGTTTATGGTTGAGGATGCATTCGAAAATGGCATTTTTCTTCTCGCCGGCAGCCCATAAATAGTTCCAATATCTCGATGGAATGCCACCAACCAGATCTCCATCGATGCCGTCCATGACATGGGTCACACCGATGTCGGATGCGAACTTATAACAAGGAGCAGGTCCTGAAAGGGTGTGCACCGTAAAAGGGTCTTCCAGTTGGTGCACGAATGACTCAACAGGTCCCATGGTTCGCAGGACGATTCCAGGAGTAATGTAATTGTGGGGCAGGGGGCACTCTTTGGAGACTTCATGCATCAGCATCTCACATTCAAGATCATCCCGGTTATCTTTATCCGGGAGGAGAGATATGAGGTGGTTGTTTCCTTCCGTGTAACGTGTTGTCTTTTTCCAGGCGGTATGAATTGAGTTGGAATCTAGCCCGCCGCTGGCCAAT
>JAQCFT010000225.1 GCA_027619545.1 Verrucomicrobiota bacterium
GATATGGGGTGGCAGACTTGAATTTCAACTTCAAGGTGGATGAGGGGGAGAAAAAGGTTTACTTCGAGTTCAGTGATTACTCCACGAGCTATGTTTTCTTCCAAAACCCAAATTAAGCGTCCTGAATTCTTTCCTTCACATTTTCGCTTTGGTCATTACAGTTTCCGCTTCAAGTTGACATTGAAATAAGAAAACGAACGAATTTGATTTATGGGATCCGAACCAATTGATGCAAAACCGTTGGAAGCTCCGGCTTTGACGCCGCTGACTTTGAAAAGCCGTTTGGCAGGTAATCCTGCGCAAGCGCCCAAATATGCTGCGACTGTTAAAAATATTGCAGGCGAAGAGGTTGTGTTGGGGGATCCCAATGCTACCCGCGCTTTGGTAGCCTTGATGAATGTGCACGCCGTCAACGGTGGCGCTGCCTGTCACTGGGGTGGTCCTGCCGCTTTGGCTGAAATTATGGCATCTGTTCATGGCCTGATCTTTGCATCCGGGGATCGTCTCTGGTATGAGGCTTATAATTTCGTCAATGACGCCGGTCACACCGAAAACGGGGTTTATGCCCTGCGCGCCAACCTTGGGTTCGACGGCATGACTTTTGAGGATCTGCGTGGTTTTCGCAGTATCGAAAGCAAGTTGACCGGTCACGGCGAATCTCACTTGAACCCCGAAGGCGTTCTTTTGAGCAACGGCCCGTTGAGTTCGGCCGTTGGACAATGTCAGGGGCTCGCCATGGCCGACAAAACGGCTGGCAATGATCGCGTGACCGTGCTGGTGATTTCCGACGGAGCTTCCATGGAAGGGGAAGCCAAGGAAGCTTTTTCCGCGATACCCGGTCTGGCCGCCAAAGGACGGGTGAATCCGTTCGTGATGGTGCTTTCGGACAATCAAACCAAACTTTCCGGCCGCATCCCGGCCGACTCATTTGACATGGGACCGTCCTTCGATGCCATGGCCACTCTTGGGTGGAAGGTCATTGATGTTGAACAGGGACATGATCTTCAGACTGTTTACCAGTCGATCGAATCCGCCGTGCAATCTGCGAAGGCAGACTTTACCAAGCCTGTCCTGGTCCGGGTGAAAACCATCAAAGGTTACGGCGTCAAATCCACCGAGGAAAACGCCAGTGGCGGTCATGGGTTCCCGTTGAAGGGCGGCGAGAAGATCGTCGACTTTGTTAATGAAATCTACGGCGGCGAAGCTCCCGAGGAAATGCTGACATGGGCCAATGAATTGCGCGCCAAATGGGAAGCCGACACGGCCGCCAAGGCAGCCGCTCCTGCCAGCAGTGCTCCTGCTGTCAAGAAAGGCAAAATTCAGGGTGGTCTGGCGGATGCCGCCATTCGTGCCGCGCAGGATGGGTATCCGGTGTATTCAATTTCGTGTGACGTGCAAGGTTCCACCGGTATTGCCGCTTTTCAGAGTAGTTTTCCGGATCGTTTTGTGGAAGTCGGGATTGCGGAAGCCAACATGGTCAGTGTGGGGACCGGTTACGCCAAGGCGGGTTATATCCCGATTGTGGATACGTTCGGTCAGTTTGGGGTCACCAAGGGGAATCTGCCTTTGACCATGGCTGCCCTTTCACAAGCCCCTGTGATCGCTATTTTCTCACACGTCGGTTTCCAGGACGCCGCCGACGGAGCCAGTCATCAGGCCACAACTTATTTTGCCGCAGTCAGCGCCATTCCTCATACCGTGGCTATTGCTCCATCCTGTGCCGGCGAAGCGGATGCTCTCATGTATGAGGCAATCAAACGCTATGCTGAAGATCGCAAGGCGGGCAAGGATGGTGAAAATTACATTTTCTTTGTCGGTCGTGAGAATTATCCGATACACTGGATCGAAGGAGCTTCCTATCCATGGGGCAAGGCTCAGGTGATTCGTGAGGGTTCGGATGTGGTCCTGGTGGGTTGCGGCCCCTTGTTGAGCAAGGCGGTCCAAGCCGGTGAGTTGCTGGCTCAAAAAGGTGTCAATGCCACCGTGATCAGCAATCCTTTCGTCAATCGGGTCGATCTCGATACCATTGCTCCTTTGGTGCAAGCCGCTCAAGGTCGCGTGGTGACCATCGAGGATCATCAGGTCAGTTGCGGAATGGGGTCCCAGTTGTCGCATGCTCTTTCTCGTGCCGGCATCGCTCATCGGGTTTCCAGTCTGGGAATCGAAGGAGAATTCGGTCAATCCGCCTACGTGGCCGAACACCTCTATCAGCGCCATGGTTTGACTGCCGACAAGATGGCTGAGGAAGCTCAGAAACTGATCGGATAAGCCTGATCGTCGACCTTTCGAATTTGGTAATATCAGAAATATTCAATATGAAAATGAAATCCAAGCTTCTACTTATTGTTTGCGGGGGGATCCTTTCCGGTGCGGTTCATGGCGCCGATCTTGAATACCCTCCGGAGTCCGCATTCAAGCGCGTTGTGCTGGCTGAGAACCCGACCAAAGATCCCAACGGGATAGTGGATCCGATGGAATTGTCCGTTGCCAAAGACGGACGCGTGTTCTTTGCCGAACGGCGTGGATTCGTCAAATACCTGGACCCCAAGTCCGGTGAAGTGAAAACAGTCGGCAAGGTGGACGTGTTCACCGGGTTGGAGGATGGTTTGCTGGGGATGACACTGGATCCTAATTTCGAGGACAACGGGTGGATTTATCTTTTCCATTCGCCCCCCGATCAGGAAGAGAACCATGTTTCCCGATTCACCATCAAGGATGACCAGTTGGATCTATCCAGTCAGAAGACCCTGATACGTATCAAAACCCAACGTAAGGAATGCTGTCATTCCGGTGGTTCGTTGAATTTCGATGCCGCTGGAAACCTTTATGCGTCGGTGGGCGATAATACCAATCCGTTCGCATCAGACGGTTTCAGTCCCAGCGACGAACAGGAAGATCGCTCGCCTTGGGATGCCCAGAAATCATCCGCCAACATGAACGACCTGCGTGGGAAAATTCTGCGCGTACGTCCTTTGGCTGATGGTACGGTTGAGATTCCTGACGGAAACCTGTTTCCCAAAGATGGAAGCCAGGGACGTCCGGAAATCTATGTGATGGGCAATCGCAATCCATACCGTATCTCCGTCGATCCCCGCACGGGTTATCTGTACTGGGGAGAAGTGGGGCCGGATGCGGGAAGCATTAATCCTGATCGTGGACCTGCGGGATTTGATGAGATTAATCAGGCACGGACGGCAGGTTTCTTCGGTTGGCCTTACTTCATTGCGAACAACAAGGCTTATACGCGTTATGATTTTGCGAACAAGAAATCCCTGGAAAAATGGGATCCCGCCAAACCGATCAACGCTTCCCCCAACAACACCGGAGGCAAGGAACTGCCGCCGGCGCAATCTGCTTTCATCTACTATCCTCATTCCCTGTCGGCACGTTTTCCAGCTGTGAACGCTGGAGGAGGACGTACAGCCATGGCCGGGCCGGTTTACTATCATGATGATGACCTGAAGTCACCTCACAAGCTCCCGGCAGTTTTTGATCATCATCTGTTCATCTACGAATGGTCCAGAAACTGGATCATTGCGGTCAAACTGGACGAGGACGAAAAGATTGCCAATCCACGCAAGGACCTTCATCGGTTCCTGCCAGGGATGACATTCCTGCGTCCGATGGACATGGAGCTGGGGCCGGACGGATGCCTGTATGTCATTCAGTGGGGAACCCAATGGTCCGACAACAGTGATACCCAGATTTTGCGCATCGAATACCACGGTGATTCCCCAACGGGATAGGCGATAGCTGATACGATATGGCCTATGCGTTTGAACAGCTGCTGGATGTTACCATTGAACATTTGGAAGCCTTGAAATCGGAAGGGCGGATGACGATTGATGTCTCCGCCGATTCGATGGATGTGCTTCGGGAAATGTATCGGTCACGTGCAGCCGCTGCTCGCGGGCTTTCGCAAACTTCAAAGCCTTCCGCTCCGGCACGTATCCAAAAGCCGGTTTTTGATTCCACACCTTCACCACAGACGCGTGAAGAGGTTCGAGGTGCCGTTGCGGAACCGGTCGCCCAACCCGAGGTGACGGATCTGATCGGGCGGGTGGAGGATTGGCCTGTATTGGAAGGGGCTCAGAGGGAGTCGGCCATGGCCAAACTGCGGGAGCAGGTTCTGGCATGCACCCGCTGCAGCCACTTGGCGCAGTCCCGGACGCAGGTTGTTTTCGGGGTGGGAAGTGTGCATGCCGAACTGATGTTTGTGGGAGAAGCTCCGGGCATGGACGAGGACCGTCAGGGCGAACCGTTCGTGGGCAAAGCCGGTCAGTTGCTGACCCGGATCATCGAGACAATGGGGTTGTCGCGGGATACGGTTTACATTGGGAACGTGCTGAAATGTCGTCCCGACACCCCCGGAAAGTCTTTCGGAAACCGCAAGCCGACCCCGATGGAAATGCAGACCTGCTGGCCCTATCTGATGGATCAAATCAAATTGATCCGCCCCAAAGTGCTCATCGCCCTTGGAACCACTGCCGTGGAAGGTTTGTTGGGAAAATCGATCAAGGGCATTACTCGGATGCGCGGGAATTTTCAGGATTTCAGGGGCATTCCGGTCATGCCGACCTACCACCCATCTTATGTATTGCGAAATCCTGCCAAAGCCATCAAACGGCAGGTATGGGAAGACATGCTCAAAGTGATGGAATTCATGGGCATGGAAATATCCGACCAACAACGTCAATTTTTCACGAAATAGTTTTCATTTTTAATCAAACGACATGAGTCGCGTTACACCTCTCAAACCCAATCAACTTGCCAACCGATGCGCCTTGAAGGATCTTTCCTTTCGGACCACCAAAGATCTCAAGCCTGTTCAGAATGTGATCGGCCAGGATCGCGCCGTGGAGGCCCTGAAGTTTGGTGTCGAAATCGGATCCGAAGGTTACAATCTCTTTGTGCTGGGCCCTTCCGGTTACGGACGGCATTCAGTGGTTCAGGATTATTTGAACCGCCTGGCGAAAAACAAACCAGTGCCTTCCGACTGGTGTTATGTGAACAATTTTATCGATTCCTACAAACCGCGGTTGCTGAAATTGCCGGCGGGCAGGGGGCGTAAGTTGGCGGAAGACATGGAGCGTCTGGTGGAGGACCTGCGCAATTCCATTCCGGCCGCCTTCGAAAACGACAAGTACCGCATGCGTCGCCAGGAAATCGAGCATGAGGTTTCCGAACAGCAGGACAAGGCTTTGGATGCCGTTAAAAAGCGCGCCAAAAAGCGCAGCATCACCTTGATCCAAACTCCGAGTGGGATCGCTCTTTCACCCACACTGGACGGTGAAATTCTGGATCAAGACTCTTTCAGGAAACTGCCGGAGAAAGATCGCAAGCGCATCCAGAAGGACATCACGACCCTTCAGGCGGATATTGAAAAAATCATACACCAGATTCCCCGCATCCGGCGTTCCATTCAGCGCAAAGTGAAGGAATTGAACCGCGCTGTCACCAAGGCTGCCGTTTTGGGCTTGGTTAAGGATCTGAGGCATGAATATGCCGATTTGGAAAACGTGCAGGATTACCTCAACAAAGTGTTGGAGGATGTCGTGGAATACGCTGAGGATTTGTTCCTTTCCAAAGAGGGCCCCGGGCAGGGACCGGGTAACATGCCCACCGAGGAAATGCAGGCTGCATCCATGGTGCGATACCGTGTCAATGTGCTTGTGGATCATGGCGCCACCAAGGGGACGCCGGTTCTCTATGAAGACAATCCCTGCTACAACAACCTCCTGGGACGTGTGGAGCACGTATCCCACATGGGGACCTTGTTGACCGATTTTACCCTGATCAAACCGGGGATGCTCCATCTGGCCAATGGGGGGTACCTCGTGATCGATGCCATGCAGGTGCTCATGCAGCCGTTCGCCTGGGACTCGCTCAAACGCTGCCTGCGCTCACGCGAAATCAGAATCGAATCACTGGGACAATCGCTCAGTCTGGTCAGCACCGTCTCCCTGGAACCCGAACCGCTGCCCCTGGATATCAAGGTCGTGCTGGTCGGGGATCGCATGCTTTACTACATGCTGCATGAACTGGATCCGGAGTTTTCCAAGTTCTTTAAAGTGGCGGTTGATTTCGAGGATCAAATGGACCGTTCACCCAAGAACGTCATGTTATATGCCCGCCTGATCGCCACTTTGGTAAGAAAAGCCGCCCTCATGCATTTCGACAAGGGGGCCGTGGCGCGCGTGATTGAATTCAGCTCACGACATGCGGAAGATGCCGAGAAATTGACCATGGAGATCCGTTCCATTGCCGATTTGCTGGAGGAATCCAATTACTGGGCCAAGCAGGGCGCCTCAAAAGTCGTGAAAGCCGAACACGTGGAAAAAGCGATGGTTCAGGCAACTCAACGACTGAGCCGCATCCAAACCCGCTGGCGAAGAAACCCTTCGCGGCACTTTCATTATCGATACCGACGGCGAGAAAGTCGGCCAGATCAACGGCCTTTCGGTCATCCAACTCGGCGGTCACGCCTTCGGGCATCCCGGAAGAATCACCGCCCAGGTGCGCATGGGGGGAGGGGAAGTGATCGATATCGAACGGGAAGTGAATCTCGGGGGTTCCCTGCATTCCAAGGGCATGATGATCCTGTCCGGTTATCTGATGGGACATTTTGTTTCCGATAAACCGCTTTCTCTGAGTGCCAGTATTGTCTTCGAACAATCCTACAATGGTGTGGACGGAGACAGCGCTTCGAGTACGGAACTTTACGCTCTCTTATCCGCATTGTCCGGATTGCCCATCAAACAGTCATTGGCCGTCACCGGCGCATTGAGTCAGATGGGTGAGGTGCAGGCGATTGGGGGTGTGAACGAGAAAATCGAAGGATTTTTTGAATTGTGCAAAGCACGAGGGTTGACAGGGGATCAAGGCGTGCTGATTCCGGCGGCCAACGTCAAACACCTGATGTTGCATCCTGAAATTGTCGAAGCAGTGAAACAGAAGCAGTTTCACATTTACCCTATCAACCATGTGGACGAGGGGATTGCCATCCTGACCGGAGTCAACGCCGGCAAACGCAACGCCAACGGCAAATTTCCCAAGAACAGCGTCAATGGCAGGGTGGAACAACGATTGGTTCAATTTGCCGAGCAATCCAGGGCCTTTCACGCCAACGACGGCAAGGACGAAAAGAAATGAGCCGTCGCAAGCAAATCCTGATCGCGCTGGACGCCTCTTCGCAGAGTCTGGCCGCGCTGGACGCCGCCGTGGAAATCGCCCATCAACGTGGGGCCGAGTTGTTGGGGGTATTTGTTGAGGACGAGCATTTACTCAGGATTACCGCCTGTTCCGTTGCCCGTGAGGTAGGCACATCCGCTGCGGAAACACGCGATTTCAAGCACAAAGACATTGAATCCATTTTCCGCGCCATGGCATCCCATGCACGCAATGCCCTGGAGATGGCGGCCGAACGTCGCCGAATTCCCTGGTCTTTTCAAGTGGTGCGAGGTGCCGTGATGGAAACCTTGATTGAAATGATCAAGGAGGCCGAAGTCACCGCTTTGGGGGCTTTGGGGTCACAATGGCCTTCCGAAAGTGGATTTGGTTCGACCACCATGAAAGTGTTGAAGGCGTCAAAGGGAGGTGTCTTTATTGCGCGCAAGGGCAGGTCGATTATTTTTCCGGTGACGGTTGTCTGCAAAACTTTGGCGGAAAGCAAAGCCGCCCTGGAAACGGCTTTCAGCATGGGCTATCTGTGCCATCACTATTTCAATGTCCTTTACCTTCCCGGTGAAAACCCACTGCACGAATTCGAACTGCGCCAGTGGCTGACGCAGGTCAGTCAGGATCGAGCCGTGCTGTTTCGCATGTTTGTGATCGATCCGCCCACGATGATGAACGTCGCCGGTTACCTGCAGGCTTTTCGTCCGGGCACGTTGATTCTTCCTGATTTGGATTGGTTGAAGAAAGCCAAGTTTCTCAAACAGCTCCAACACCTGGATTGCCCCATTTATCTCATTCGTGGAATGGATCAGCCTGAGGAAGAAGATCTGGTTACTGAACAATGAAAAACGCGGCTCCATTCGGCGCCGCGTTTTTCATTAGAGTTCATATTTGTTTGTGATGTCCGTGACGCTACGTTTACGCAT
>JAQCFT010000226.1 GCA_027619545.1 Verrucomicrobiota bacterium
GAAACGTTTTCAAGGGGAAAGTTAGGGGAGAGTCCCGCGTGCGGGATCTCCCCTCCATTGTTTAAAAACTGAACTGCATCCCAATCATGAGCGGCAATGAGAAAATATATTGACTCACTGGTACAGTTGTAACAATTTTACGTTGCTACAACTGTAGCAGGACTGTTATGAAGCCGATATCTATTTCAGATTCCGAGTGGCAGGTCATGCATTTGGTCTGGGACCGAGAACCCATTGCGACATCCGATGTTGTTGATGTGTTGGAAGAATCCAAAGAGTGGCGATCACGCACGACGCGAACCTTGCTTGATCGATTAGTCAGCAAAGGCGCTTTAACCAAACGAAAGGATGGGAAACGCTACCTATACTCCGCTGCGGTCAAACAGAAGGACTGTGTGCGGCAGGAAAAGCAGTCGTTTGTTGATCGGGTATTCGGAGGCAATGCGGCGGCGATGGTCTTGAATGTGGTGCGGGATACCAAACTTTCCGATGCGGATATCGCCGAACTGGAACGTTTGTTGAAGGAGAAAAAGGATTGATATGACCGATGTATTGGATCTTTTACGAAACATTTTCGAAAGCATACTAACGACCTCCTGGCGGGCGAGCTGGATTGTTGGACTCATTCTCTCGGTTTCATGGTTGTTGCGTGATCGAATTTCCAGTGGGTTGCGCTATGTGCTTTGGATGATGCTGTTTTTGCATATGGTATTGCCGTTTTTGTGGATCCCCTCTTCTTTCAGTTTATTCAATTGGGTGCCCAAGAGTCCTATGTATTTTGTGGGAAAAACGGTCCAGGAGCCGATTCCAAATGAGGCGCAAAGGTTGTGGGACCAGCAAAGCTCTTCCGAACGCTACTTGGAAGCATCTGAAACATTGGCACCTGGCTTAGATTCAGATTCCCCGTCGGCATCGTCCACTCGTGATCAAACTCAAACTCCAAAAACCGAGCCATTCTCGTGGATGACTTTGATAGCAGGTGTCTGGTTCGTAGGGTGCTTGTTTTTTCTACTCCAAATGGCCTATCAGAATCGGAAGTTTTCCCGGCGAGTGCATATGGACGGACCACTCAATGATTCATCGGTGCAAGTGATGTTGAGGAAATTGGTGGGACAGATCGGACTCGATCAAACCCCGATTTTGGTGGAGAGTGGGGCTGTATCCACGCCTGCAGTGCATAACTACCTGAAGCCTGCCATCATCCTACCTACAGGTATGTCGAAAAGTTTGACAGAGGATCAATTGCGTCACGTATTCTTGCATGAACTGGCCCACATCAAGCGGCGGGATTTGTTGGTGCAATGGTTGGCGCATGTAATGCGAGCAGTGCACTGGTTTAATCCCTTCATATGGATTGCCGTGGCTCGCTTGCGGGTGGATTGTGAAATGGGAACGGATGCTCTTGCTCTCAGGCATGTGGGGGAAGCGCATCGTCATGCCTACGGAAAGACAATCATTGATTTGGTCAAACGCGTCAACGCATCCAACCGAATTCCCGGACTGGTGGGGATTGTCGAAGGCAAGAAAGAGATGTCGCGACGAATCCTGTCGATTCGTAACTTTTCAAATCATCCGCAGCTTTCAAGAATCTCCATTTTTACGTTCGCAATGGTATGGATGGTTGCTTTTTCCGGTGCGGTTCGCAAACCGGAGATAAGTCGGCCACCAAAGGTAAAGTATGCTCAATTACCGACAACCAAGATATTGGGGATGCAAGGCACAGGGGGATCGTCTGCACCATCGTGGATCCCGATGGAAATCCTGTTCCCTCAGCCCAAATTTCTTTTGGTGAAAGGGACAACTTTCTTTTCCTTCCGATTGGTCAGGCAGATGAAAGCGGACGCATCCGGATTCCGTACGAACGATTAAAGCCGGATATGGTGTTGGATGCTGCTGGTTTTGCCCCGACCATGTTGGCTTTTGATTATGATCCATCGCTGACTAACCGCACCTATCAACTACAAAAGGCGGCCACCGTTACAGGTAGGATCACCGATGAGAATGATGTTCCCATTTCCGATGCAGAAGTGAAACCCATGACCTGGCATGCTCATCCTTTACGGAGAATGCCCGGAACCCTTGGACGCTCTATCAACACGGACAAGGATGGGCGATTTACTTGGAATCATGCTCCTCATCAAGGGGAGATCGTTTGGAGTATTCAGGCAAGAGGTTACAGATCCATTTTGAGCGATCCGATGCCTGTGGGCCATGAACTGAATCTTAAAATGTCAAAACCGGACCGGGTGATTGGGACGGTTGTGGATGCTGAAACGGGAGAACCCATCCATTCATTTCACTTTTTCATAGGTCAAACGATACGTGAAGGCGGACCTGTTTTAACAATTGATCATAAAAGCAGAGGAATCAAAGGGCTTTTCGAAATGGATGTCTTAAAGCCTGCCCGGCAGTTTCACGTGATCCAGGTTTCCGCAGATGGATATGCTCCCGCTCTTTCGCCTATCTTTCGGGATGGAGATGGGGAGCTTGAGTTTCGGTTTGAGTTGAATAAGGAAACGATCATTCCGGTCGATGATTTTCTGCCTGACGGTAAACCTGCGTCAAATGCAACTTGGATGCAAACCCATCTTGAGAAACTGGATGTTCTACTGCCTGAACCACACGAATTTATCATGCACCATCTAAAAAGCATGTCGAGGGTTGGCGGAGCGGATAGTGATTTTCATATTGATTTCAGGACAGCTCCAGGAATCACAGGCATCATTCTGACGCACTAGCAAGGATATGCGGAAGTGAGTCTGGCGGCTCTTCAGTTATCTCCTGAGATCCAATTGCGACCTTGGGGACATGTTGAAGGACAACTCTTTTCCGGAAAGAAGCCATTGGTCGGTGAGACAGTAGCACTCTGGCGGAATGATTATGAACTGAGCCTGGTTTCGGTCAGCACCGAAACCGGACCAGATGGAAGTTTTGCATTTCATGAGCTTCCGGCAGGAGAATACAAATTGCGGACTGAGATAGAAGCCACACTTGATTGGGTGCAAGTCGAGGCTGGCAAGACTACCCATATAAATGTAGGCCAAGACGGACGTACCATCTGTGGGCATGCCAAAGCGGATAGACGTCTTAATGACGGAGCAGACTGGAACTGGCAGATCCAGCGTTGTTATTTGAAAACAGATTCCCAAATTCCCGCTGGTATCGAGGAACCCACAGAACAAGATCGCAATGACGGGGATGAAGGAATTCAACGATTCCGAGAACGCAGGAAAGCTTTTTGGGATTCACCTGAAGGCAAAGCTATTGAGCGGTCAAAGAGAAGTTATGCCGTCAAGTTCGAATACGATGGATCCTTTCGCATCGAAGGAGTGGTACCCGGTCCCTACTCACTGGAGCTTCAATTGAAGGAACGTTATCGAGAAGGGCCTAACCTGACGCATGTCGATACCATTGCCGAAGCTCGTCGAATCGTTGTTGTTCCTGGCGAAGAGGAATCCTTGCAGCATGAGGTTATAGATTTGGAAGATATTGAATTGTGGGCCGATGAAGAAAATTGAGGATCGGCTGTCTTGGGCAGTAGAACCATGCATTTGAAATAGCGCGGCAACAATTTCGAGGGCAATCACCGCTGAGAGACCAAAAAAAACCTACTTGACAAACGTATCAAAATTGATACGTTTGTTCCATCCATTCCGACAGGCCTCTGAATCTGGTGTTCTTTCGAACAGAAGCAGGGACAGAACCTGTTCGTGAGTGGTTGTTGAGCCTAAGAAAGCCTGAACGCAAAATTGTAGGATCTGATATTTTGGCCGTTCAATATGCATGGCCGGTTGGAAAGCCTCTTGTGGACTCGTTTGGGAATGGTCTGTGGGAAATTCGGTCGAAGTTAAAGGATAGCATTGCCAGGACTTTGTTCATCATTGCAAACGAGGAAATTGTATTGATGCATGCGTTTATCAAGAAATCACGCACCACACCTAAATCGGACCTTCAATTGGCTCGGAAGCGACAAAAGGAATATCTGAGTTATCTATGAATACGAACCATCCGCATCGAGGGAGTGATTTTCGATCTTTTTTAGAAGAAACGGGAATGTGTGAGGAGGTCGAAGCGCTAGCCATGAAAAAAGCCATCGCATTGAAACTGCAGTCACTCTTGAAAGATCACTCGCTAACCAAAACGGAGATGGCCAAGCGCATGAAAACAAGTCGGGCTGCCGTTGATAGATTATTGGATGAGTCCAATCCTTCCATTACTTTGCTAACACTCGAAAAGGGTGCGATGGCTTTGGGACATCGATTGAAAATCGAGCTGGTGCCTGCGGTTTAGTTGTCGGTGGTAAGCCTTAAAAATTTTCCAAAATCAAAGCAATGATGTGCTTGCCGTTGCATTATTATTTTATCAGTGCATCGTGCATGGCAGTCTGGACTGCGGTGGCTTGACACCGCTTTGGATACGCCAGGGGAACGTAGTAGCTAACCTGATTGCGATCCACATTAATAGTCTCCAGCAGGATTCACTTAGGTGTAAGTATGCAGTTGAGTTGTTTGAGTGTAACTTACGCATACGCCCATATCTAAAGCGGTTCCGATTCATCCGAACGCCCATTCCAGATTGCGCATCCATTGAACGATACACAGTGGAATTTTTGAATGGATCATTCATATGGTGATCCTGTCTTTTCACACATTGACCTGATTCCCCTCCTTACGGCAGAGTTGGACTTTAAATTCATGAACTCAGATTTTTTATCAGGTGTGATCGAGGGTTTTTATGGTACGCCGTGGACCCCGTCGGAACGTTACATGGTGCTCGGCTGGATGCAGGCGTGGCAGTTGAATACCTACCTTTATGCCCCGAAAGATGACTTGAAGCAGCGCTTGCTGTGGCGCGAGGATTATACGGTCGAGGAAGCCGCTTTATTGAAGGACTTGATCGATGCGTGTCAGGCGCGGGGGATTCGGTTTGTTTATGCTTTGAGTCCTGGATTGGACATTGCTTACGCACGGGATGCAGAAGTTGACACACTGAAGCGTCGTATGGATCAGGTTCGTAAGCTGGGTGGAAATCACTTTGCGTTGCTTTTTGATGATATCCCGGACTCCATGCGTGAGGAGGATCGCGTAAGGTTTGGTTCTTTTGCGAAGGCCCAATGTCATGTGGTCAACTCGCTTTATCGCTGGATACAGCAAACATCGGCTGACGATAGCCGTGTTTTGTTTTGTCCCACGCCTTATTGCGGGCGCATGCAACGTGCCGGGTTGGGAGGGGATCATTACCTGGAGGAAATCGGCACCGGGCTTGATTCGGGCATTGATGTTTTTTGGACCGGGCCCGAGATCATCTCCTCAGAGATATCGGTTGAACATGTCGAGTCATTGAGCCAGACCCTCAAGCGGCAGCCCTTGATTTGGGATAATCTGCATGCCAATGATTACGATGGGACTCGGTTTTATTGTGGGCCTTACTCTGGACGCCCTTTGGAGTTACGGGGTGCTGTCCGGGGCATTCTGCATAATCCAAACAACGAAGCGCCGCTGAACTTTGTTCCTTGGAAAACGCTTTCGGATTATTTGCGTGCCGAGACAGATTGGGACCCACGGGTATCTTATCTCGGCGCGATGAAAACATGGCATGCGAGTTTTGAATCCGCCGGATCTCCCATTTCCTTTGAGGATTTGGTGTTGCTGGGGGATTGTTTCTACCTGCCGCAGGAGGAGGGAAGTGAAGCAGCTCAACTATACATCGCCGCAAGAAACTGGCTGACCGCTGATGTAGGTGACAGGCAATCCAAATTTGAAACCTTCCGTCCCTTGGCCACACGCTTGCGCAATGTGTGTGCAGAGATCGTCAATCTCAAGGATCGAGCCTTGTTCTCGGCGCTTTGTCGTAAGACCTGGGATTTGCGTGAAGAAATGGATCTGATGCTGACCTGCGGTCGCTTGATGGAGGCCGATCCCAATGCCCGGTTGCATTCGGATTTTCATCTGCCGGGTACCTACCGTGGCAGCATGGTTGACAAGTTGCGGGGGCTTTTGGATCAAAGTGAGGATGGTTCATTTACGGCGACAAATTGAACGTTCAAGGGCGTTGGTTGATGTCTAATGATCTCTCACAAAGGCACTAAGACGCGAAGCTTTTTTCTTAATGGCTTAGTGCCTTTCCCTGAGAAGTATTGTGCATGGGGCTGTGCCATATTCGTTTCTGGACGAATGGAGGCTTCCATGACAAGAATCGCGGCATTCAAGCATGAGTGCATTCAAGATTCGACAGGGGAGTATGGAGGATCTTCAGGCGGCGTATTACATTTGCCTGAAGACCGGTGATCATGGGGCCGACGGTGAGGCTTTGTATCGGGATGATCCCGATGCGCTGGGCCGTATCTTTGTTGGACCGTATCTGGCGTTTGAACCGGAGCTCAGTTTGATGCTGGAGGATGATCAGGGGGTATGTGGGTATGCCTTTGCTTCTTTCGATTCAAAGCAGTTTTATGACCGATACGAACGTGAGTGGCGCCCGAAGCTTTGTGCCAAGTTTCCCAATCCGGATGGTGATCCCAAAACCTGGACACATTCACAGGAAGTGCATTCGTGGTATCATGATCCCGATTACTATTGTCCGGAACCTTACGATCAGTATCCTTCGCATCTCCATATAGATTTTCTGGACCGTGCCCGGGGGCATGGTTTCGGTCGTCGAATGATGGAGGACCTGATGCAGCAGTTAAAGAAGATGGGATCGCCGGGCGCCCATCTTGGGGTGAGTATGCGGAATACCAAGGCGTTCGGATTTTATCACGCGCTCGGTTTTGAAGAATTGGCGCGTGTCGGTGAGCCGGGTGAAGGGTGTGTCTATTTAGGGAAAAGACTGTGAAAGCATTGACTCAATTTCTGGATCGCTACCTGGTGCCGCCGCTGACCAAGCTGAGCGAGAACACGTATCTGTCCGCCATTCGCGCAGGGATGGTAGCCATCGTGCCTCTTACAATCATTGGGGGACTGTTTCTGGTGGTTGCCGAAATGCCCTGGCCCATCTGGCAATCCTGGGTGGCGCCCTATCAGGGTTTGCTGGAGATTCCTGTATCGGCCACCTTTGGGATGTTGGCGGTGTTTGTTTGTTTTGCCATCGCTTATGATCTGGCGAAACGATTCAAGCTGGAGGCATCGGTCAGCGCAAGCATGGCCACCCTGGTTTTTCTGATGGTGCAACTCCAGCGCGGTGAACCGACGGAGGAAGGTCTCGGGCCGCTTGTGCTGAACATGGACGGTTTGGCGTCTGGTGGATTATTTACCGCTATTCTTTTGTCGCTGGTATGTGTGCGTGTTCAAAAGGCGTTGAATGATTACAATCTCGTGATTCGCCTGCCGAAGAGTGTGCCGGAGGTGGTTTATGAATCGTTTCTCAGTTTGATTCCCATGACGTTCCTGGTGATTTGTTTCTTCACGATTCGATTTGTTTTGGGGGTGGATATCAACGCTCTTCTTCAACAGGCGTTTTCACCCTTGCTGTTCGCGTTGAATACGCTGCCGGGAATTCTGGTGTTCACTCTGCTGCTGACCATGCTTTGGTCCATCGGGATCAATGGAGACAATACGCTTGATGCGGTGGTTGCTCCGATCTTCTTGATGTTTCTTGCTGCCAACGCGGAAGCGGCTCAGGCGAATGAACCGTTACCATACATCACGGCGTTGGGATTTATTACCAGCTTCGTGAATGTGGGTGGCACCGGGGCGACGATTGCATTGGCTTTGGTGATGCTGAATTCCAAGGACGCGGGATATCGTCAGATCAGTCGGGTGTCCATGCCCACACAGATTTTTCAGATCAATGAGCCCATCTTCTTCGGCTTCCCGATCGTGTTGAATCCGGTGTTCATGGTGCCTTATGTGCTGTGCGCTTTGTCTCTGACAACCGTTACTTTTTTGTTGATGGATTTTGGAATGATCAACAAGCCATTGATTGCGGTGCCCTGGACGACGCCTCCAGTGATTGGGCATTTTCTTGTATCCGGAGGAGATTGGCGGGCGGCGGTGTGGGGTGCCATATCGATTCCGATGTGCATGGCCATCTATTACCCCTTTGCCAAGGCGGCCGAACGACAACGCCTGAAGGAGG
>JAQCFT010000227.1 GCA_027619545.1 Verrucomicrobiota bacterium
GCTCGAAACTGTTCCCCAAACAGTAGTTGAATCGTAGTCTTATACATGGTCCGTTTCATAATAACCTCCAAAATTTTCATCCACAGGCATCGCCTCTTCCGTTGCATGCGATTGCCAATCTTTATTTTCAAATAGTTCCAAAAAAATTTCTTCCAAACTCAAAGGAAAGGACTGCACCCGAATACCGGGTTGTTTCTCCATTTCCTGAAGCAGGTGTTCCGACTCCAGTTCGCAGATAGCGGTCATCACGGGACCAATGGATTCCTGTCTGATCATACCTGGCACCTTGAAATTTCTGGGTGGGGCCTCACCTGGAAAAACCACCTGTACTTTCTTCACCCTTTCCTGCAGCTCATCCAACTGCGCGGTACGGGTCAATCTGCCGCGGTCCATCATGCCCACCTCCTGGGCTATCCTTGCCAGGTCTCCTATATGGTGCGTACTGATCAACATGGTTGTTTCGGGTCGCAGTTGGATCAGGTCGATAAGCAAATCCAACAGTTCACGACGCGCCACGGAGTCCAATCCGGCAGCCGGCTCGTCCAAAATCAGAACCTGGGGCATGGAATGAATCGCCAGCAGGAGAGCCGATTTGCGCTGTTCCCCTCCGGACATTCTTCCCACAGGGATTTCAGTGTTCAGCCCCCATCGTTTGGACAGAACTTTCAACTTGGAATGATCCCAATCTTCATAAAATGTCCCGACGTAACGCCCCAGGTCGTCCAGACTCATACGCCCCGGCAATTGCTGGTGTTGTGGCACGTACCCTACTCGAGCACGATGGGTTCGATCTGCCGACCAAAGACACTTGCCCAAAATCATGGAAGCGCCTTGGTCCGGTTTAAGCAGCCCCATCAACAAGCGGAGTGCGGTAGATTTGCCGGCACCGTTGCGTCCCACCAAACCAAATACCGTTCCCGGGGAGATCTTTAAATCCAACGAACTGACTGCGACCCTATCCTTGGCAAAGGCCTTGGTCAGGTTTCTGGCTTCAATGGCAGTCAGTGTGTTCATGTTCAAATTCAGTTCCTGACAGACGACTCGGTCATTTGCTTGGAAGTGTTTTTTTGCTGTCCCAACGCGATCCACTCCTCCTCCACCAGATCCTGCACTTCGGCAAGTTCCATACCCAACTGCTGGGATTCCACAACCAACTGTCGGGCAATGCGCCCCATTTGCACTTTGCGTCCCGGAATTTGCTTCTTGGTGATCCCCATGCTGACGAATGCCCCTTTGCCTTGTTTCATCTCAATGACGCCTGCATTCTGAAGTTCACTGTAGGCCTTCACCACCGTTGCGGGATTCACCGCCAACCGGGTCGCGAGTTCCCGTATGGAAGGAAGTTGATCCCCTCTCGTGAGAGTTCCTGAGGCAATGTAGTGCTTGGTCTGATCCATCAGTTGCCGGTAAACGGGCAATCCCGAATGAGGATCAATCTGGTAGAACAATGGTTTCATGGTTACGTTCCTCTTAATTTCGGTGTACCGTAACACCAGTACACTGAATCGTAAAGCACTTTTTTGAGCTAATTTACAAGTGGTTTGTATCAAGGCTGGATACTTGCGCGGTAAAAGAGGATGATGGGAATTCCCTGGTCGTTCGTTGGGACCGGATAGATACTTTCGATTCCTTCCGCATTGCCGAAGTGGAACCAATTAACAAAATCACTGGAATACTCCACTCGATACCGGACACCTTCCTGACCCCGCACAACCAGGCTCAACTCTCCATTCAGGTTTCTGCGAATACGTATTTTGGGAGGAGAAAGCTGTTCGCCTGTCACATGGAGAATTTGTTCGGAACAGACCACACCGGTGTTGTTGGAACTGGAACATATCGAAATGGTATAATCTCCCGGCGAAACGGCCCGCATCAACAGTTGAGCCTGAACCCCTCCACCTGCCCCACTGGTGAGGCGTCCAAGATTCAGCACGACACGACCAGTGGCTACATTACGACTCCATCCCAGCCCTTGGGACATGATTACCTCTTCCAGAGCCACACCCTCTGGCATGAACAACTCAACACGCCCCCCTGTCAGTTCGCATGCCCCATTGTTGACGAAAAGAAAAGTCTGGTGAACTTGTTCACCCGTTCGCGCCTCTGCCTGCCACGAAACAGGCAGCACCGGCAACACGGCATTGGAACATCCTCCGCAACGCATGGCCCAGCAAACGGCATTCTGGAATAGTCTTTTTCTTTGCATGACGCTGTGGTCGTCCCCGTTTCCTGCCAGTGTAAAATTAAGAGAGACTGTCCTGGCTTGCCCGAAATCAGGTTCATTGCCTGCCGGAGATCTTACCACCAAATCAGTATCACCCGAGAACCCGATCACTTCGGCCTCGTCATCGGCAATACCTCTGTCAGTTTCGAAAGACAGAACAAAAGGTTCCACATGACCGAATCGGCCATCCAGAATATTGCGAAAGAAACCGGTCTCCTGGAGGTTCAAGGGTTCAGTGACGATTTGGCTCCCAAAGGAACGCAGGTGAATTAATTGATGCCATTGTGCTTTTTCAGATTCACTCAGTGATTCCGTATTGGAAGCGATGCGGTGTCCCAGTATAAACACCGATTTGGAGAGCGTGGAGATCATTTGTTTCAGCGCCTGCACCATTATTGGTTGAACACCTTTCTGATCGTCCACAATGACCATGGCCAGATCAAAACGATCCAGCATAGTGGTTGTTATTTCACCTGAATGCACGACCCTGGAACCAACACCCATTTCGAATAAATACTCCTGAATCAGCGCTAGCTCGGCGGAACCCGGATCATCCACCAGCAACGCAACCTGCAAACACGTGTCGGAAACGCCTGCCCGCACGGGTTCAGACACCACCGTGGAACCGTCCTCCCTGAATGCAACGGCGCTGAGCAGAAAATCACCCACTTCATCCGCTTCCCATTGGAACGTATAGGGAGGAGCATTGCGCACTCCTCTCAGTTCGTCACCTGCAAAAAAATGGACAACATTTCCATCCGGATCCCCTCCCGCCAACTCGACTTCAATATCCACAAGTTGTCCGACGCAAACCACTGTGGAGTCCTCGGGTGTCACTATTCCAAGCGTGAAATCCGGAGGGCGTTCGACGACTTCGATCCTGATGTATTCTGTCTGTGCGACGGCTTGATTATCATCTTCAACCAATGCTTTCAGCTCATAGAATCCGGTGGTATCAGGTTTCCATTGTAGAAGCGTGGTTACTGGCGACCGTTTAGACAGCATCTGATCATTGGCGAAAAACGTGACCGAATGAACGGAGCCGTCCGGATCAAAAGCTTCAACTTCCAGAGAGACTATGTCCCCCTCAAAGAATTTTGATGCATTCTCCGGATGAATCCACCGGATACTGGGACCTTGGTTGGGTCGCTTCAAAACGGTGATCTGGAACTGTCGAGCCAACATTCCATTTACCGATTCGCCATCACTAAGTGCCAACTCCACTCTGGTTGTTCCTTCAGCCCCCATTACAGGACGGATAAGAATTTGGCCGGTTTGTGAGGCCCCGTCATAAATGACTTCGGGGTCATCTATCAGCGCTGCATCTTCTGAACGAGCGGTGATGGTCAGGTGTTGATTTTCAAAGGTGGAACCGTCATGAATTCCCTTAATTAGGACGGCCCGGACCCCTTCTCCGGGATTCATGACCAAATCCTCCACCGGATCAAAAAAAGGTCTGTCATTCACCTCGCGAACACTGATGAGAAAGTCGGCTTCAGAAAACGCGCCCTCAGGGTCTGTTACGCGAAGAGTCCCGGTTGCCGAACCGGAATGATCAGCTGCGGGAGACAACCTGAGCCGGGCTCGACCATGCTGCACGATCCATTGCCACCCTCCGTTCTCCGGGAATAAATCAGGTCGATCGGTTCGAAAACTCCAGCTCAACAAATTCGTGTCATGATCCGAATCCTGAGCATTCAAGGTCAAAATTCGCGAGCGGTCCTCGAAAATGACAATATCAGAAGGGGGTGTCAAAACCGGAGCAGCATTGACTGAATTTTGAAACCGAACCACCACCGATTGCTCCACCATGCGTTCGGGTTCTTCATCTGTAATGAGACGCACAGTCAATGATGCCTCTCCGTTTTCTCCCGTTGTAACAGGTAGACCGGACACCCCCCAGAATTGTCCGACAAATTCAACAGGAAACACTTGTCCAGGTCGGGCGGAAGAAAGCGCTTCCATGCGTTTGATAGGTACCGGGCTGGCAATGTTCCGAAAAATATCAACAAGTTGCGCAGCGGATTTCGCATGTCGATAATTGGCACAAGTGGCTCCCGCAATGGTCTGGAGTAATGCCGATCCTTCAGACGGATCGGCTCCCAGATAAACGGTATGCACCTTGACGTTTTCATTGCTCGCGCGGAATGCCGCATCCGCAGCGCTGCCCGCTGAACTTTCCCCATCGGAAAATAGAATGATACTTCGAGCCACGTCCGCGGCATCTTGTGCCAATATTTCGTCGAGAGCCACCTGCATAGCCTGTTCGATATTGGTGCCACCGGACTGATCAAATTGATCCAAGCGGGCAAGTACCTGTTCAAAATTCTCCGTCAATGGCTGAACCAGGCGAGCGGACTGATCGAAGTCCACCAGGGCAATGCGTATATTCAGCCCCTTTGGCATGGCTTTGACGAAGTTCCTGACCGCACTCAGGCGCAGATCTTGCGGATCGGTTGTTTGCAGACTCTCCGAACTATCCAGCGCCAAAACAAGATCAATGCCTCTTACCCCAGGGCTTTCTCCGATACTGCCTGCCATGGTCACTTCGGAATCGTTGAGAACATTACCTGATTCAGGGAAAGCGATGGTCAGCGAGGGAAGCGGAAAGCCTCCCCCTTCGTTGCTCACCGGGCAGTGCTCCAATCGTTCGAGTTGAAAGCCGTAGTGCGCCTGAGTTGTGGAAGCGTGATAACATTCCAATCGATAGGTACCTTGTTGGGTAATGGTGATGAACTGGGCATAGGAAGCTGCGGGGCGCAATGGACCGTCAAATAGAACCCTTTTACCGGGAGTGATCAAACGCCACATCAATGTTGGCGATCCGCTGCCGAGTGTCGGGCGAAAATGCCAGGTTTCCGGCTTGTCAGCACGGATCAGATAGGTGTCCACCTCACCTGGAACATTCAGTATCCCCTCTCCCGTTCCGTTTTGGGCGGGAACCACCTCAAATGGTTCCATACCCTTGCTGAACAATTCCGGAGGAGGGACAGTCCAGATTCGAAACGCATACTTGCCGGTGCCTGCGTGTTGGGAACCACCGACAATCACTTGATAGGAACCCGATTCCGAAAGAACCAACACCCCCGGATCTTTACAACGCAGGCATTCCTCAAACAATACCCTTCCTTCAGGATCTTCCATGCGCCAGCTCAAGAAACCTAATTCACGATCAGCCTGCAACGATTCGACAAACACCGACTGACCTGCAACAGCATTGAACCGATACACATCCTGAGCTCCGGGAACTCCGATATGGCCGGCTCCTTCCCCGGGCTGGTTGAAAGTGATCAAATCCCCCAGTTCGATGGAAAATTCTTCGTTGGCTGGCACCGGCTGCAGGTGAATCCGGTAAGCTCCCTTCCCGCTTGCAATATTTCCTCCAATAGTCATTCGGTATTCACCAGCTTGACTCAGGTAAACAAGGCCTGGATCTCCTGAGAAGAAATGGGTGGAGAGGACCCTTTGGTTTTCCGGTCCCAGCAACTGCCATTCGGCAAATTGAAGATCCCTGTCGGCATCCACGAGGTCCAGAAACAACCAACCTGGTTCAGCCATGGTCCAGCTATAAACGTCAGCTGCTCCCGCCACCTGAATAAATCCCGCACCCGGCAGACTGCTATCCAGTTCCAAAGCCTGTGAAACATCAATCGGCAACTCATCCGGAGGAGGGATGGCATCAAGCTGAAAATGATAACTCCCTAGAGCGGCGCTTTCTGAATCCCCAATGACCAGGGAAAATATTCCGGATTCGTTTAAAGTGATGATGCTTGGGGAGTATTGGGCCAAGTCACCTGAGTATAGGGCCCCAAGCGTCGGGCTGAACAAGCTCCAGTTCACATCGTCGAGCGTTCGTTCAAAAGCAATCAATCGAAAAACGATTTGTTGACCAGCTTCAACCTGAAACAAATACTCATCCCTTGCACCCGGCGATTCAATCACCCCAGCACCTTCAAATTCAGTCGATTTACCGTCAATTTCGGTCCCAAGGGCAATGTGGAATTCCTGGGGATCCGGGACCGAATAAAGGCGAAAGGCGTAATCCCCTACCACATTCAAATCCGAGCGACCGACGACGATCTGATATTCACCTGTACGCGGCAATGTCAAAAAGCCATGGTCACGACAGGCAAAGCACTGAAGAGAAATGGATTTTCCGGTTGGATCGAACACTTCCCAGGTCACAAAACTCAAATTTGGATCATGCGTCAACATGTCCAGAAAGATTGACTGTCCGGGCGCTCCTTCAAACACATAGATGTCCTGCTCTCCTCGCTTGCCAATCCGCCCCGCCCCAACTCCCGGTTGATCGCGAGAAACAGTCTGGTCCAGGGAAATGGTAAATGTCTCGGCAATACCCTGGCCAAGTAAATTCATAAAGAGCGCGTTTGCGAGCACCAAAGCTGCAAACATCCTGCGAGCGCCATAGGTGAAGGTCGCACCTTTTGGGTATCCCCATGCCGCCATGTGAGCATCCGAACGGGATGGCTCGTCTTTTCTGAAACAATCAAGCATATCTGTTTGTGATACAATTCCTCACACAAGGCCCACCGAACAACTAGACCATCACAAAAGTGACAATATAGCATAACTTGTGCTAACTTTCAGCGCCAAGGGTGGATAATTTGAGGTGCGTGTCATGATTGGTCCCCTTCAATCCGCCAAGTGCATCACCTAAAAACAACACAGCACATTTGACAAGTGCCACCCTGGACCGTATATGAGAGGCACGTATTTTGCGACATAACTGAACAAAAATTGTAAATATGGCAATCTCAATAGGAACAAAAGCTCCGGATTTCACCTTGAAATCCAAAAATGCGGACGGTGTCAGCGACATCCAACTCAGCGCCAACCTCAACAAGAAAAACACAGTCATTCTGTTTTTCCCTTTAGCCTTCACGGGTGTATGCACCACTGAACTTTGCGATGTCACTGCCGGATTGGGTCAATACAGCGACCTGAATGCGGATGTCATCGGTATCAGTGTTGACAGCCCCTTTGCACAGGAAGCTTGGGCACAAAAAGAAAACATCGGCATTACCCTTGCCAGCGATCTGAACAAGAAAACCGCCGCTGACTACGGAGTCTTACTGGATGATCTCCTGGGATTCGGTGCGACCAGCGCTCGCGCAGCATTCGTGGTCGACAAGGAAGGTGTCGTGCAATACGCCGAACAGACCCCTACCCCGAAGGACCTGCCAAATTTCGATGCCATCAAGGCATGTTTGCAAGGCTTGCAGTAATCCCCGCTTAAAGCTCTACACTTTTACACCCGCCCTGCCTCGGAACCATTTTGGTCGAGCAGGGCGCTTTTTTTGCGTTGGTTTAATGCGAAGTGCAGGAACGCGATCGAAAATACGGAATCCCCCATCATGGGTGTGGCCCCGGGAGGCATGGGATCCCAAACTGTGGTGTAGACCCTCTTTTTGAGTGGTGGAGCCGTGGGGAGTCGAACCCCAGACCCCCACAATGCCATTGTGGTGCTCTACCAACTGAGCTACGACCCCATCCAATCATCACAGGCATGATGGCTGCCCACTGCCCATAACGATGCTCAGACTAGATTTCCCGCCTTGAATGTCAAAGCCTTTTTGGGAATTCCAAAACGAACAAATACTGGCTATTTGGAGCACACTCCGATCGGCCTCTACAGGCCCAGGACTCGGCGCCCGTCGGGAGAGATCATGGACTGGTGCCAGGGCGGATCCCAGACGACTTCCACACTGGCATCCTCAATCCCCGGCAGCGCGAGAAGCTTGTCCTGGGCATCGCCCGCGATGGCCGGGCCCATGCCGCATCCGGGTGCGGTCAGCGTCATCTTAACGAACA
>JAQCFT010000228.1 GCA_027619545.1 Verrucomicrobiota bacterium
TGAACTGGAGGGACTTGAATGTAGATGCCGTTTTCCGGGAAAGGAGCCGTTCCCGGTGTGCCTCCCGGGTGCTTGCTCGCTTTCCAGTTGCGCCCATCATTGATGCGGCGATCAGGGTGGCGAACCACCATGCTGTAACCGGCTCCGGCTGCCTCAATCGGCCAGGGAGGATCGTTGTCGAATTCGATTTCGCACAGCACGATGCCGTTCTTGTCGGATAGTTGCAGGCGCTCTTTTTTATGGTTCAATGTTCCCGTCCATGGCCCCCAGATGCGTGTGTGCGGGGGGATAGTATGAGCTTTTCGGAATGTTTCCGGTTCAGATTCGGTAAGGATGACCTGTTCAAAGGGACGGATAAAACTCGCGCGGGGCTCTTGGCGATCAAAGTCCGGAAAGGTGAATGTCAGGTCCTTGCCTTTCAATTCCCATTGAGCACAATCCATGGGGGTCGCAGTCAGGTTGGTGATCTCCACCCAGGCGGCTGCTTTCTCGTCCTGCGGGTGATACATGATTTCCGTGAAAATGACCTGATCCGCCATGAGGAGACCATTGGGCGTCAGGGCGCAACAAAGGAGCAGGCAAACAAGAAAGTTCCTTCCCGCCTTGTATGGACAACTTTGGGCGCTTCGTGTCATGTGCGTTTTCCTCCGGGGTGCTGCTCCATCCTGAAAACAGCGATTGGCCTCCATTCAGGACAGTGACGCTTTGGATTCTTTCGGATTGCGGCAAAGGATCAAGGACAAACCGACGGCAACTGTCAGGTTGGCGGCCAATCCAAAAAGGCCCTGGTGAAAGCCGGTTGATTTGATCCATGCGTTGCCATACAGCCCGAAGGTGACGACGAGTCCGGTTATCAATCCCCAGAAGACCGCTGTTCCGGTCAGACGACGCCAGTGGAGCCCCAGCATGAATCCCGGAGCCAATTGAACAAGCATGTCGAATTTAAGGTCCAGCAGCTTGACCAGTGTAGGTTTGGTTTCCAGTGAATTCATGTAGATGGCGACCCCGGCGAGCAGAGCCACCACGATCCAGGAGAGCCATTTTCCGAGCTGGGTCAACCGTTCTTCGCTGGCATTTGGTTGGATGAATCCCAAATAAATATCCTTGGTGACCATCGATGAAATGGTCAGCATGCAGGAATCGGCGGTGGACATCAGAGCACCCAGAATGGCCGAGAACAAAACCACCACCAACCAATAACCCAGCAGTGAGGATTGCTGCACTTCACGACACAAGATGGTGAGGATGCGGTCGCTCTGCGCTCCATCCAGTCCCGGCACGTACGCTGCACCGGTGACACCCACCAGCACTGCTATCAAGGCTGTTGTGAGTGGCAAAAAAGCCATGAATATCAAACTGGTTCGTAAAGCTTTGGCGGATCGCGCGGCGTAGATCCTTTGAACGGCCTGAGGATAAAGAGAAGCACCCAGACCGAAAATGATGACATAACTGAGCCAGTTGCGAGCGCCCATTCCATCTGGTGGCAGCACTTTTGCCCGATCCGTGTCCGATCCGGCTAGCAGTTTTTGGGTGGTTTCAGCGATCCCTCCGTATTGGGTCCAGATGAGGATGATCAGGACCCCGAATCCGATCATTAGGATGGTGCCTTGCAGCACATCCGTCCAGGCCACTGCGCGAAATCCGCCGAGTGTTTCGTAAACCACCATGATCAATGCCAATAGCACGACTCCGACGATGTAGGCAGTTTCCGGCGGCATCGTGGTGAGCCCTTGCAGGGCGCGGCCCATGGCCATCAGTTGCGCCAGTAGATAATTGCCTAAAGCCAGGACCATCAGGATGGGGGCGACGATGTTAATCCCTTTATGGCGGTACCGGTGGTTCAGGAAATCATTGGGTGTAATGAAACCGTGCCGATGGCTGAGGTGATGCAGTTGCGGGGCAAAAAGCAGGTAGCCCACTATGATGGCCGTCATGAAATGCACCGACGTGAGCCATGAAAATCCGATCCGGTAAGCTTTGCCGCTGAACCCGAACATGGTGTTACCGCTGTATTGGGTGGCATACAGGGTCAACAACAGCACCACAACGCCGACTCCCTTGCCGCCCAGATAAAAGTCGCGCAGGGAATTGTCCTCTCTTGCTCGGCGTCCCATCCAACCGATGCAGAGCAGTCCGAAGAGGTAAAAGGCGATGAAGGTGATCCCCCCCCATCCGAATGGCATCACGCTGTCATTCATGAGGGATCCGAGCTTGGTTCATTGCCGTCCTCGCACTCTGAAGGCCAATGGGTCAGGATCAGCCAGGTGGTCAACAAGGAAGCGCCCAGAGATGCGAGTAGTGAAACACAAGTCCAGGCCGGCATTCCCAACAGTTGTGAGGCATGATCCTCAGGCCAGTACCAGGGAATGCCGATGACAGTCAACACGGCATACATCGTCCAAATGCGCCAACAGAGAAATGTTTTCTGCCGTGTGCAACACTCGACTGCCGGTTTTTTAGCCGACAACTCAGCCATACCAGTTGATGAATTTGTCCAATGTGACTTCGATACCAAAAGGTCTCATCTTGCCACCAGTTCCTGGAAGTCGGTGTCTGGTTTGTCGAGGTCCAGCTCTTTGATCCAGATGTTGCGATAGCGCACGTCGTGGCCTTCACATTGGAGCTTCAATCCGCCGGGACGATCGGTGATGCCGAGACCGTCGTTGTTGCCGCCGTCGATACCGGAATTGGGGCCGCCCCAGACTTTGTTGATGGGGAAATTGGTGTGCACTTTCTGCCCATTGAAGTACATGGTGACCATGGCTTTTTCGGTGCGTTTATTGCCGTCGAACCGTGCGGCCCGAAAGGTGATGTCGTAAGCGTTCCATTTACCGAGTCCGTTGTAGGCGTGGTAGGGGGATTCGCTTTCGTTGATCACTGCCGCCATGCCGTGCTTGGTCTTGTCGCCGTCCAGAACTTGGATCTCGTATCGGTTCTGGAGATAGACTCCGCTGTTGCCGCCCTGGTTGGGGATGAGGAATTCGATGTGCAAACGGAAGTCTCGAAATTTCTTTTTGGTGACTATGTCTGCCGTGCCGTACTTACCGCCAGCAGCGACAGGGTCATCGGTCATCATTGCGGTGCCGGAATCCACCGGGTCATCGACGATTTTCCATTTGATGGGAAGGCTGGATGCAAAGCGGGGGCCTTCCCAATAGGTCCATTTTTCGTCCAGCATGGAGCGACTTCCGTCAAAGTAGATTTCCGCGCCTGCAACAGGTTTGGCGCCCACGCCGATTTCGGCACGGGCCGAGGAGGAGAAGACTGACAAAAGGACGATGCAGATCGCTGGTTTCCAAATCAAATAATGTGTTTTCATAAGTTTGAGCGAAAAAATACTGAGGGCATCATTACGCTGAATGCGCCCGGCAGCAAGTAAGATTCTTGATCGCTGTTTGTGAGACTAAAATTCGCCTCTAAGCACCAGGGCCTGACAGAAGACCAGATCGGCTCCTTTGGTCTGCATGCCTGGGATGCCGTGTAGTTCGTAGCCTTTTTTCAGCAGTTCGTTGACTTGGGATTCCAAATCATCACCTGAGTTGGTGACGATCATTTTGTATTCCTGGATTTTGTGACTCATGAGCTTGTGTGGGTTAACCGTGTCTCTCTTGCTTTAACAAATCCAACGGGGCATGTTTCAGGAAATCCTGTTGCCTAACCATTCCCCTTGTTTTGACGGATAGAACAGTCCAGACTTGTTTGATCCTGATATTTTTCCTGAATGACCGCAGTATGCCCCTATTTGAGTGCAATGAGCAAGTATTTCGTTAAGATGGTCCTCCTTCTGGCATGGTTGATCTTTTCGGGTTGTGACGCGCCTGTGCCTCCTCTGATCGAACGATCCGGCGGACACAAGCAGAATGCTGAAGCACGGCCTCTTTCTGTGGATCATGCTGCAAGACGCGCCGAATTGGATCGTGGCCCCCTGGTATCTGAAATGGAATCGGCGATATATGAACAATTCTTGAATGCCATTTGGGATGATTTTAACCGGACGGTGGGACAATGGCAGAGCTTCCGCTCGATACACATGCCTTCTCTCAGTTTCGGAACTTGGGAAATTTCACGGGAATTGGAACACCATATTCAGCAGTCTGTCATGAACGATGCATCAAAAGTCCATTGGGGGGATGACCAATGGAAAGTCTGGTTGGATGAGCTGGAATCGAACAATATCCGGCTGGAACAGATGCAGTGGCGTCATGTCGGGTTTGATCCATCGCAAAAGAACCGTCCTGTGTCTCGAGTGAGATTCGAATTTCACGCCCGCCGAAGCGAACCTCATCGTCGCTGGATTTTGCGAGGTTTGCTTGGAGTGGCGTGGATTCCGCCTGTTGGCCAGGGAGCATTTCCCGAAGTATCCCGCGTCGAAGTGTTGGATGCGGAATTGTTGCAGCGCGAAGGTCTGCCTCCTTTTGAGCACGTCGTCGCGGCCGACATTTCTCCTGCCGATCAAGATTTGGTCCTGGAACCGAATTTACAGGCTGTGGATTTGAACGCAGACGGATTGTCCGAACTGATGGTGTCCCGCATCAATCGGGTGTTTTGGAACAGTGGGAAGGGGAAGTTCCGCACAGGCAGCATGGTCGAGTTTCCAATCGAGCATTTTCATCAGGGAGTGTTGGCTGATTTCAACGGGGATGGGTTGCTGGATTTTCTGGCGGTGTCAACTGAAGGACTGGGGCTCTACGCCGGTGACGGGAAAGGAGCCTTTTCCGAAGCTCCCATGCGACAAGCTCTTTTTGGGGATGCGCTCAAGAATCCTTTCGTTTTGACGGCCGGAGATATCGATGGAGACGGGGATCTGGATGTTTGGCTTGGTCAATACAAAGTGCCTTATCAAAACGGTCAGATGCCAACTCCCTTTTATGACGCCAATGACGGTCACCCGTCCTTTTTGTTGCGGAACGACGGACTTGGGAGATTCACCGATATAACGTCCGGTTCCGGTTTGGAGGCGAAACGTTTTCGGCGCACTTACAGCGGTTCCCTCGTGGACCTGGATCAGGATCGTGATTTGGATCTTCTGGTTGTGAGCGATTTTGCAGGCGCGGATGTTTACCTCAACCAAGGAGACGGAACCTTTGAAGACGTCACCGCCCCCTGGCTGGGAGTAAGTCAGGGATTCGGGATGGCGCATGCCTTCGGGGATTGGAATGAGGATGGTTATCTGGATTTTTTAATGATTGGGATGCATTCCTCCGCCGCCCAGCGCATGCAAACGCTTGGAATCCGGCTGACCCAAGATCCAAACGAAGTTTCCATGAAAGAGGCAATGTCCTTTGGTAACCGCGTGTTCTATGGTGCCCCAGGTGGATTCAGTCAACAGGGCGGGTTTTCTCCCGTTCACCAAACCGGGTGGTCTTGGGGGGTGGCGAGTTTGGACTTTGATTTGGATGGAGATGAGGACATTTACATCGTCAACGGGCATATATCCGGTGCCCGAACGCACGATTATGAGGCTGAATTCTGGCGCGAAGACCTATTCATGGGGGATTCGCAGGATGACCCTGCTCTCAATGATTACATTGAATCCAAACAACTTCGTTATCAGCAATCCGGCGCGTCCTACGGGGGCTATGAGCGAAATCGCTTTTTCCTGAATCTTGATGGCAGGGAGTGGGTGGAAGTGGCTTATCTTTTCGGACTTTCGATGGGAGAAGACTGTCGAAATGTGGTGAGCGCTGATCTGGACGGGAACGGATTGCCGGATTTGGCCGTGACCACCTTCGAGCTATGGCCTGATGAAAAACAGTTCCTCCATTTGTTTCCGAATTTCTATCAATCAGAGCATGAGTGGGTTGGGGTGAATCTGCTGCAAGATAAAGAATTTCCGCCATTGATGGGGGCGCAGTTGAAGATTGAGACCAACCGGCGTGTCCATACGCATCACATTGTCTCAGGAGATGGGTATCGTACCCAGTCACCTTATCAGTATGTCCTTGGATTGAGAGATTCAGAGCATGTTCAAAGAATGGTTGTGGAATGGCCGAACGGTCAATCAGTTGCTGTAGATCGTGTGAAAGTTAATGAATATAATGTGGTTGGGACGGAATGAATGTCTGAGCCCGCTCGATTTGGTAAGGGGTTCATCGTGGAGGTAGCCGAGTTCAGAAATCGGGTTGAAAGCCGCGTGACTGTGACTTAAGCCGGTGGAGATGCGCTTGAAAGGGGTTTCAAATAAAATGACGCTTTCCTTCGGAATGCCAGATGGTAAGATCCTGTGCATGACAGAGGTTGCAGCAACCAAACCCAAAAAGATCAATTTACGACGTCCGGACGTTATGAAAGAGGTGCAGGCGGAAGTGGTGACCCATTACCGAAGCACCTTGGTGGAATACATTCGAGAACATGACAATCGGGTGGTGGTCCCTGGTCGGATGACCATTCGTCTGGCAAAACAATTTGGCTTTTGTTACGGGGTGGAGCGGGCAATTGATCTTGCTTACGCGGCTCGGAAGGTGTTTCCAGAGCCCAAACGGATCTTTTTGCTGGGCGAAATTATTCATAACCCCGAGGTTAATGAGCAGATAGAGCAAATGGGGATCCGGGCCATTGCCAGTCGTCCATCGCAGGAGGAATTGGATGATTTGACGGCTGATGATGTTGTGATCATTCCCGCTTTTGGCACCGAAGTCAGCACGCGTCAGGCCATTCAGCAAAAGGGGTGCTTGATGGTGGACACAACCTGCGGGGATGTGATGAGCGTCTGGAAACGTGTGAAGCAATATTCCAAGGACCAGGTCACCAGTATCATTCATGGAAAGGCCTGGCATGAAGAGACCAAGGCGACCAGTTCCCAGGCCACGGCTGCCAATGGACATTATCTGGTGGTCTTTACCCTCGAGGAAACAGAGCGCATCTGTGATTACATTTTGAATGGAGGCGACAAGGAAGCCTTTCTGGAATCGTTCAAAGGAGCTTATTCGGATGGGTTTGATCCTGATGTTCATCTCAATGCGGTGGGAGTGGCCAATCAGACCACCATGTTGCGAGGGGAGACAGAAGAGGTGCAGCGACGATTGAAAGACGCTCTCGAAAAAAAATACGGAACCAAGGATCTGGATCAACACTTCCGTTACTTTGATACCATCTGCAGCGCGACGCAGGATCGTCAGGATGCATTAGGCAAATTGTTGAAAGAGCCCATGGATCTTTTGATTGTGGTGGGTGGATACAACTCCAGCAATACGTCTCATCTGGCTGAAATGGGTGAGGCCAAGCTGCCTACCTATTTTATTAAGAATGCCGCCAAGATGGAATCGGCAGAAGTGATCAGTCATTTCAATCAGCACAAACAGGAAGAATTGAGGACCAGAAACTGGCTGCCAGAGGGCGACATCGTCATCGGCATCACGGCAGGCGCCAGTTGTCCGAACAATTTGATTGAAGATGCGATTCGACGATTGTTTGAGTTGAAATCGGTGCCTCTTGCAATGGCGTTTCCCGAGGAAGTGATCAGCATTTCCAAGCCTTGATCCCTATGCCCTGTGATCGGCTGGAATTGGAAAAACGGGAGCAAGGGATTCTTGCTCCGTATGCGCAGCTCAGTTGCGAAAGTCTGGGGCGTGTCCATCCGGAGGATTCGCCGGAGTGGCGTACCGAGTTTCAACGCGATCGGGATCGAGTGATCCATTCGCGTGCGTTTCGTCGTCTGGAATACAAGACCCAGGTATTTCTGAACGGAACGGGGGATCACCTGCGGACCCGCCTCACCCATACGATGGAAGTCGCCGGTATTGCCCGGAATATTGCCCGAGCCTTGCGGCTGAACGAGGATCTATGCGAGACAGTGGCTTTGGCGCATGATCTGGGCCATGCTCCCTTCGGGCACAAGGGGGAGGAAGCGTTGAACCAATTGATGATCGATCACGGCGGTTTTGAACACAATGTGCAGAGCCTCCGAATCGTCGAAGAACTGGAACAAAAGTATCCGGGTTTTCCCGGTCTCAACCTTACCTGGGAAACCAGAGAAGGCCTTGCCAAACACCACCTGTTCAAGGGAGGAGTCAAGCCTGAAATGACCGGCTCTTTCAAACAACC
>JAQCFT010000229.1 GCA_027619545.1 Verrucomicrobiota bacterium
GATCGTAAACATAGACTCCGTCCGGCGCGCCGTTGCGCCAACCGAATTGAACCACCAGATCGGCCCCGACAGGGTTTTGCAAATTGGTAGCATTGCCTTCGTATTCACTGTTCGTTCGACCGGTGGCTGGATTGTTGTCGGTATCCAGCAACCAGTGGTAGTAGTGGCGATTGGTCATGCCTTCGGCGGTTTGTTCAATAGTAGGACCAGCAATATTTTGTGTGGTCAGGTAGAGATAAAGCAGATCTCCCACCACGGCAGCTTGAACGGAGGAGATGTCTCCGTTGGCGTCCGCCATGTCAGCGGGATCGGTCACGGTAGCTGTCGAAGCGGAACCGCCGTTCAGCGTCAGCGTATCGGATTCGATCCAGTCAACCTGCCACCCATTTGAAGCACCTTCCTGGAAAGCGGACACGCCGATGGTCTGTCCGTGAGCCAAACCGAGAGCATCCAATGAAAGAATGGCTTCAATGGTGTTGCCACGCGTCAAAAATGCATAATTCGATACGATGGCTGTTTCGTCATCAGCCGGGTCATAGACATAGACACCGTCAGGCGCCCCGTTGCGCCAGCCGAATTGCACCACCAGGTCGGCTCCGATCGGATTTTCGAGGTTGGTGGCATTCCCTTCGTATTCGCTGTTGGTGCGACCGGTGGCGGGATTGTTGTCGGTATCCAACAACCAGTGATAATAATAGCGATTGGTCATCCCTTCAGGGGTTTGGTCCACCGTTGGCGCTGCCACCCCGTGAACAGACAAGGACAAGTGCAGGAAGTCTCCGACCACAGTGGCGTGCAGACCGGCGATATCGCCACTGCTGTCAGCCATGTCGGCAACATCCTGAACGCGGGCGCTGTCCAGACCGGCACCCCCTCCCGGAACGGAAAGCGTGATTTGTGCGGATTCCGCCCAATCGACCTGCCAGCCATTCGACGCGCCTTCCTCGAAAGCGGAAACTGCCAGTGTTTGTCCGGTGGCAATGCCCAGGTCATCCAGATTCAGGATGGCGGTAATGGTATTTCCGGAAGCCAAATGGGCGTAGTTTTGAACAATGGCTGTTTCGTCATCAGCGGGATCATAGACATAAACACCATCAGGGGCACCATCGCGCCAACCGAACTGCACAACAAGATCGGCACCGATCGGGTTTTCAAGATTGGTGGCATTGCCTTCGTATTCGCTGTTGGTGCGACCGGTTGCCGGGTTGTTGTCGGTGTCGATCAACCAGTGGTAATAATAACGGTTGGTCATGCCTTCGGCGGTTTGATCTGCTGTGGGAGCCGCCCAGCTGGTGGCGGTCATGGAGAGATGCAATTGGTTGCCGACCACGTAGGCGCCAACCTGGGTCAGGTCACCGCTTGGATCCGCCATGTCACCGCTTGCATCGGCCACCGCCGTGCTGGCAATGCCCCCGCCATTCACAGTCAAGGTATCGGATTCCACCCAGTCGACCTGCCAGCCATTGGAAGCGCCTTCTTGGAAACCGGATACAGCAATGGTTTGTCCTTCGGCTAAACCAAGAGCAGACAAAGGAATCACGGCTCCTATCGTGTTTCCACCGATTTGATAGGCAAAATTGCTGACAATGGCGGTTTCATCATCCGCCGGGTCGTAAGCATATACACCGTCGGGAGCTCCATTGCGCCAACCGAACTGGATGACCAGGTCGGCTCCGATCGGGTTTTCGAGATTGGTGGCGTTGCCTTCGTATTCGCTGTTGGTGCGGCCGGTCGCAGGATTGTTGTCGGTGTCGATCAACCAGTGGTAGTAATAGCGGTTGGTCATGCCTTCAGCTGTCTGGTCCACTGTTGGGGCAGCGATGTTCTGCGTGGTCATATACAGATGCAATTGGTCACCTACGACTGCAGCCATAATGGAGGAGATATCCCCGTTCACATCTGCCATATCAGCCGCATCGGACACCGAAGCCGTTGCGGAGGAGCCTCCATTCAACGTGAGAGTGGCGGATTCGATCCAATCCACCTGCCAGCCATTGGAAGCCCCTTCCTGAAAGGCCGACAAAGCAACCGTTTGGCCTTTGGCCAATCCTAGGGATGCCAGGGGAATCACGGCATTAATAGTATTTCCTCGCGCGAAGAAAGCGTAGTTCTGAACGATCGGGGTTTCATCGTCTGCCGGATCGTAAGCGTACACGCCATCCGGAGCGCCGTTTCGCCATCCGAACTGAATAATCAGATCGGCACCAATCGGGTTCTCCAGATTGGTGGCGTTTCCTTCATATTCGCTGTTGGTCCGACCGGTGGCCGGATTATTGTCGGCATCAATCAACCAATGATAGTAGTAGCGGTTGGTCATGCCTTCGGGAGTCTGGTCGACGGTGGGAGCTGCCGTGCCGTGAACAGTCATGGTGAGGTGCAGGAAATCGCCAACAACGGCTGCCTGTACACCTGCAATATCACCACTGGAATCCACCATATCGGCGGGATCCTGGATGGAGGCGCTTTGTTGCCCCATCATCTGGACTTGCGTGGTCAGTAAAACGGCGCTCAGGATTGCCCATGCAACGCGTGCATGCCCCACGAGGCGGCCGGCTCTTGCGTGTGAGGTTTTAGTTCGATTAATCATACGGTTCAAGGTTTGGGTCCTCAATGTGTCATTTTGGAGACATAAGCGTTATATATAAAAGACTGAAAGTGAGCAAACTCAAATTAAAGTAAGTGACAGCAAGATTTCCCAATGCCGTATTACATCGAAGGGAATCTCAAGTGGGGATTACCCAGGCAGGATCAGACCCTCGTTCTCCACCACGGGAAGATGATTTCCACAGCGGTGACGACCAGAAACACAAGGCTGATCAGGGCATTCAGCCTGAAGAATGAATAGTTGATCCACTTGAGGCTACGTTTTCGGGCCAACCAATGCTCAAGGATCAACGCTACAAATATCAAGCACATGCCAACCAGATAAACCAGTTTGAATCGCTCAATGAATCCAAAAATTGCCAGTAATCCCCACATGATCATGTGACTTAAGAAGGCTGCTTGCAGGGCATTTTTAACGCCCCATGCCACCACGACAGAATGGAGTCCGTGTTGGCGGTCAAATTCATGATCTTGCATGGCATAGATGATATCGAATCCAATCAACCAAAAGACCACAGAGATGCTGAGGAGGACAGGCGAAAGGCCCAGGCTTTCACGAACGGCCAACCAAGCTCCGATCGGAGCCAGCCCCAAGGCAACCCCCAGATAGACGTGCGTATAATCTGTGAAACGTTTGGTCAGTGAATAGAAACACACCACGAACAAAGCCACCGGAGAAAGCACAAAGCAAACAGTGTTGATGAAATAAGCGGCCAGCAAAAATCCCCCTCCGCTCAACAAAAGCAGCGCTTGCGCACTCCAGAGAGAAATCGCGCCGGTTGCCAAGTGGCGACTGGCGGTTCGGGGGTTGAGTTTATCGAATTTTCTATCAACAATGCGATTGAAAGTCATGGCACAGGTTCGCGCGCAGACCATTGCTGCCAGGATGAGCAGGAACGTGCGCCACCCCGGCCATCCACGATTGTCTTTGGCTGCCACCAGCATGGAGGCGAGGGCAAAGGGCAAAGCAAAGACAGTGTGGGAGAATTTGACAAACTCCCCCCACTTGATGATTTCCCGGATGATCCTCGACACCGGATTCATGCGGCACCGTCGGATGTGCCCATGGGCCAACCTGATTCAACCATCGCCTTGTATCCGCCCACCAACGAGTGCACATTCGCATAACCCATTCGACGGGCCACATCGGCGGTCAAAGCCGAACGGAAACCCCCACCACAATACATGATAAGTTCGGTGGATTTATCAGGGAATTTGGCTTCGATGTCGCGTTCAAGAATCCCCTTACCCAGGTGGACGGCATCAGCGGCGTGTTGCTTGTCCCATTCACGATCTTCACGCACATCGACCAGGATGACGTTCTCACCGGAAGCGAGGAGTACACGGGCTTGTTCCACCGACAACTCACTCACGTGTTCACGGGCTTCGTTCACCAACTCCAAAAATCCGGGCGAATGTTCCATATCGGTGAGGAGTTAACCCGAAAAACTGAAAATGGCAAAGCGTTTTCAAAGTCTTCCGAGAAGGCTGACTTGACCGGACAACGCTAGTTCTCGACAAGAAACCGATCCCAGGTGGTTTCGAACCACTCACGGTCCGCCGGAAGGAGCTGATCCCTCTGAACCAGCAAGCCATGGCTTCTCGCCACATCGTAGTCCTGCTTCCGCATAGCCACTTCGAACCACGCCAGGTGGTAACCTGAAACAAAATCGGGATCAAGTGACTCCGCCGGCACCTGCTTCAAGTGCTCCACAGCTTCATCAAAACGATGATTGAGCGCCAGAGCCAATGCGTGATTGATCAACGCTGCCTGATACTTCGAAGGCGTTATCAGGCGACTGATCGAACTTACATTCAATTGTTCCCAAGTCAAACGAACCGCCGTATCGGATTCCTGCCGGTGGCTCAGCAGCAAAGCCGCATAATTGTTTCGATAGATGTCATTGTCGGGTTCCAGACGATAGAGCTGCCTGGCTGCTTCCAGGAACAACTCCGAATCCCCCTGATTGGAAGCCAGCGGGAACACTCTTTCCCAATAGGCTTTTTGCTCCTTCATCTCATCTGAGCAACCGCGCAAAATGCTCAGAGCCTCCGATTCAAATCCAAGGGTTCCCAGTTCTTGAGCGATATAAAAACCCACCGATACAATCTCATATTCCACCCGGGCAACCTTTTTCATCATCCGGGCCGCCAGCTCGACCTTTTGTTCCCCCAAAGCGGCACGGCCTTCCATGTAGTAGGTGTAGCCTTCCAGGGTGCCGGACGCGAGGGGATGCCGACGTGCCTGCACCGCCAGATTGTTCAAACTTTGCCAATCTCGCTGGTCAATCAGAATGTTCGCATAAGCAATCCAGATCGGCTCATAATAACCAAAATCGGTGGCATACGTTTTCAAATACTGGATGGCCAGGTCCTTTTCACCGATCATCACCGCAAAATCGGCAAAACGAACCACATCCAGGGCCTGTTCGGGAGGCAAATTATAGCGTCTGAACTGTTCGATTGCCTGATCCTTTGCTCCCTGCTCAACCAACATGGTCCAATATTGAAGATGATGCACCAAACGGTCCACACCCCGGGCGATCATAAAATCCATGGATTGCTTGAACGAATCAGTTTCCCCTCGAGCGACGCTGATCTCACAGTTGAGTGTGTGCGCCAAAGACCCAAGAGTGGGATGTTTAAAATGGGAGCGAAGGAGTTCGACGAATGACATCGCTGATTCGGGAGAGCCCCAGATCGACATATAAGCCGCATGATACAGCTTTAATTCGGGTTCAGCTTCCATGCGCACAGGATCCAAACGCTCAATCCCCCTGCGGAATCCGGAAATGTTCCCCATGTGAAAGGCGCTCTTCAGATACTTGACCTCCATCTCAGGAGTCAGTTTTTCCTCCCGCTGACTCAGAAACCACTGGTTGATTTCATGAAGCTGGTAGAAATCAAAGACGTCCGTAACCCTTTCCAGGGAGGATTGATTGGTTTGATTCAATTTCAGATACCACCATCCATTTTGAACAGCCTGACGTGATTTGGATTTCTGCAAATCCTCATTTATCAGAAACTGAAAATACTCGCGCTGGTAAATCTGATTTCCCGGATCGTTGGCGATGGAAGAATGCCAGGCATGCACCGCATCATCAAACCGACCGGCATCCATGGCTTTGTATGCGGCTCGGCGCAGGGACCACGATTGCAGTTTGTCCAGGAGGCTGATTTTGACTGCCGGATTGAAGTCAACAGGAGTCACAGTCCACACTTTGACAAGCGCCAAAGGCAACGTAACGAGGATCAAGACCATGCAAAGCAAGCCCCAACGCAACCATGGGGTGTAGTAAAGGAGCCTCAACAAAGGCACGTCATAATCAGTAACAAACTTTTCTATCTTTCGACTGATCGTCTTCTTTTTTTCTCTCATTTTTTTCGTAATTGAATGCAAAATTTGCGTTCATATTACTTCAAAGTAGAGTGCAGATCAGAAACTAAGAGAAACGATGCCTGAGTTCAAGCAAGATTTTTTCATGAACACCACCGAAGCCGCCATTGCTCAAAATAGCAACAACATCTCCCGGTTGCACACCTCGAGCGACTTCATTTGCCATTTCATCCGAACCCGCGAGAACCTTGGCAACCTTTCCCTTTTGTTCGATGGATTCAATCAAGGATTCCAGATCCAGTCGCTCTTCCTTCTTCAACAGATGCTCGCGAGCCACCCCACCCAGTAGCGTCACATCCGCTTCCGAGAAGGCCTCGATCAATTCCTTCTGGAAGATATTGCGCCGGGTTGTATTGCTGCGCGGTTCAAACAAGGTCCAGATACGGCCATCCGGATAGGCTTTTCGCAGGGTCTGAATGATTTTTCGAATGGCGGTGGGATGGTGGGCAAAATCATCGATCACCGTCACGCCTCCCGGGGTTCCAATAATCTCCAATCGACGTTTGACTCCCTTGAAAGTGCGCATGGCGGTCTCGACCACCGAACTGGGCACGCCGCAATGCTGCGCACAGGCAATGGCAACCAGTGCATTTTCCATATTGTGCTCCCCGATCATCGGTAAATGGTATTCATTTTCGTTAACCCGAAAGTGAAGCACACCCTTTTTAGTATCAATGGCTTCCGCCTTAAAATCCTGGTCACCTTGCAATCCGAATCGCTTCACCGGACAATAGTCCACATTCAACAACGGTGCGACATTCGGGTCGGCCCCATTGGCCAGCAGGAGCCCGTTCGGGGGAACCAGACGAATCAGGTGCGAAAATGTCTTCTGCACAGCATGCAGGTTTTCAAAAATATCGGCGTGATCAAACTCGATGTTGTTGATGATGGCGACTTCTGGCAGATAATGCACAAACTTGCTGCGCTTATCGAAAAAGGCGGTGTCGTATTCATCCCCCTCCAAAACGATCCAATCACTCGATGTTAACCGCGCGCCCCGCTGGAAATTACCCGGCAGTCCACCGATGAGAAAGGATGGATGATACCCGGCACACTCCAGAATCCAGGCGATCATGGATGTGGTGGTCGTCTTTCCATGGGTGCCGCTCACCACAATGGACCGCTTTCCGCGAATGAAAAACTCCTTCAACAACTCGGGAAGGGAACAATAACGCCACTTCTGTTCCAGCACATATTCCACCTCCGGATTGCCCCGCGACATGGCGTTGCCAATCACGATCCAGTCCGGTTGCTCGCCAAAATGATTCGGATCGTAGCCCTCATGGACCTTGATTCCCGCCTGGGACAGGAAAGTCGACATCGGAGGATAAACATTGGCATCGGACCCAGAGACTCTAAAACCTCTTGATTTCAAAGCCCCTGCACACGAAGCCATCGCCGTCCCGCAAATTCCGATAAAATAAATATGATCGCCTTCCTGAATCACCCAGCAAGCATGTAGCAATCAGCATCATGATTCCAAGAAGGATTTCATAAGAATCAGACTACAGGGCTGAAAAGCATTTGATGTGAGAATGAGTATTGGATTTTTTCTCATTCATCAATTGACACATGATTTCGGTAAGGATTGATCCCACACTTGAAAATGAACTTAGCTTGGTAGCTAAGGAGAAAGGAATGTCCAAATCGAAATATCTGCGGGGATTAATCATTGAAAAATTGGAGACTGAACGTGTTCATAAAAAGACGCCATGGGAACTGGGTTAGCATGTGTTTGGCAAATTTGACAGTGGCCGATCCGACCTTTCAAAAAATCGCAAAGCCATTTTGAAGGAAAATTTACGTGAAAAGGCGTGCCGTCATTGACTCCGGACCTTTGGTTGCTGTTTTTAACGCAAAGGATGCATTCCATCCTTCTGCGCTGGCGTTTTTCAAGTCATTTAAAGGAAACCTTTACTCAACAATCGCAGTATTAACCGAGGTTAACTATCTACTTGATTTTGATATCCAGGCACAACTGGCAATGCTGGACTGGGTCTTGTCCGGAGGGTTGGAAGTCATTGAATTGGATCATTCGGAC
>JAQCFT010000230.1 GCA_027619545.1 Verrucomicrobiota bacterium
TCCATTCGTCTTCGTGGATGGGTTGAAGTCTCGCCGGCTGCTCAAGGTACCTATTCTTCGAATTCCAGCAGCAGCAGTTCCAAGAGTGGTGGAGGCTGATAGGCCAACTCGAAACACCCAGAAAGATGCCATGTTACTTGAAGGTTTTGAATTCAAACTTGGGCGAGACAGAGCGTTTTCCACATGATTATACGGGCGCATCGCGTCTTGGCTTTCGCGATGCTTCCGGGGTTATCGTTGCTGTTGTGGACTGTGGAATGGATTTAACTTTGAATTTCCTGAACGAGAATCTTTGGAACGGACAATCTGACAGCGTTTTTGGAGCAGGGGACAAGGACTCCTGCGAGATCAAATCAGGGCAAGTGCATGGTGTCGACTTCACGGAACCGGATTCACTCAGTGTGAATCCGGTTCCTAGTCCCGGTGAGCCGACTCACGGGACAAGTGTTGCGTCCATCATAGGTGCCCGCCCCGGTGTTGAAAGGGATCTAGCGGGAGTGGCGCACTCGGTTCAAATGATGTCCCTCAAAGTGTTTCCCACCGAAATTGAGCATTATGCGGCGTCGGTCAGCCGAGCCATCATTTTTGCGGTCGATCATGGGGCACAGGTGATCAATTGCAGTTTTTTCCTTTATTCCCGCAGTTCTAAAATAAGGGACGCGTTTCAATATGCATTTGAGCAGGGTGTGTTGGTGATTGCTGCCGCAGGAAACGAGGATGCCGACCTGGTGGATAGCGATGGGTTGCCTGGAACTCTTGAGTTTCCAAACATACTGACCGTTGGAGCGATTGACTGCGCGTTGCCTGACCACTTGGTGGACAAAAGTAACTTCGGTAAAAAAGTAGATCTGGCGGCCCCGGGGGAGAAACCCGTGCTGCCTGGCGTGATCCATTACCCTGGAGTTTCTACTTCATTTGCAGCTGCTTATGTTTCAGGAGCCTGCGCGTTGACATGGCAACGCATGGTCAAAAGGTTTGGGAGCAAGAAAGAGATGGCCCGTTGTGTTAAAGAAAACATTCTTGAGCACGCGCGCTGTGTGTCTCCTTCGGTTGCAACCGGCCTGGATGTGCCAAAGGTCAAGCAATGGGGTGAAGGCAATCGCGTTTTGGATCTTGGTTTTCTTGCTTGATCGGTCTGAGGGGAGAGAGGAAGCGCCGGTTCTGGTGCTCAATACAGGTCTCCTCACCCGGACGTGGAGAAGTTGACTCAATCGGTACCGTTCAAGAATTCCAATATGTATTTGTATAACACCATTCTGGCACGCTTGAGGTTGCGTTTGATGGTGGATTCGGAAACTTCAAGCAGGTTTGCAATCTCCGCCACATTGATGCCCGAGAAGTAGTGGAACTCAATGATATCCGCCAATTCGGCATCTTCTTTGGTCAGTCTTTCCAAGGCGTCCTCGAGTGCAATAATCTGTTCGGGGTGTTCTTTTAACGTTGCAGGGATGTCATATAGCTCAATGGCATCTGGAGAGACATATTCGATTTGAGGTCGACGGTCCGCGTCGCGTTTGCGGGCATGATCGACCAGTGCCTGCCGCATGATGCGGTGCATGAATCGGAGAAATTTTCCACGATCCGACCATTTAACTTCCGACCAATCCATTCCTTTGGTCTTGGAACGTCGTAACGCGGTGTGTATCAGCGCGGTGGGTTGAATCGAATTTGCTTTTGATTCGAAGTTCAACAAAGTGATAGCCATGCTGCGAAGGTCTCCCATGAGATCTTCGATTTCTTCTATCGTTACTTCATGTTCTTTACCCTCGTCCCGCATCTTGTAACCATGAACAAAAGGCATCCATGCTGGCAAGTCTATCTGAAAATTTTGAAGGATTTGTAGTTGAATGATAAAGTCGAGAATGCGCCAACCATCATCAGGTGTGAACGTTATACCACTTGCCGCAATATTCACATTTGACATCGCCGCTGGGTGAAACTTCCTGATTTTCAATACCTCCTGAGCAGTGTGGGCATTTGTATTTTTTGGGACTCCCTGTTTGGCGGAGTGTTTGGCTGAATTTCGAGAGGGTCGCGCCCGGATGGTTGCCGGATTTCGAGAACGCGACGCCAAATCCAAAGGCGATGAAGGCCAGGCCGATGAGTGAAGCAAAGATCCGGAAAAATAGCGGAGGTGATCCAAACTCATTAAACGGTGCGCTCCACATCGAAATGATAACGGTCAAGCCGATCACTCCAAAAATACCAAAAATGAAACGGAAAAAAATGGGTAAACCTGATGGCATGCTTTTTTAATTGAACTGTGTGTAAAAACACCAGGGATTCATGATATGTTTCACTAAATTTTCTAATGGTTAATAGAAGTAAAACAGAACAAATACGGCACAGGCGGCGAGCACGCCGGCCAGGTATCGATCATCCAATCCCGTTTCATCGGATTTTCTTGGAGATTGGCGAACAGCATAAAAAATGAGGCCCAATGTCCAACCGGCTCCCAGGAAGGCAGCGATGCCGGGGTGTATGGTCGATCTGGCCATGAGAGCGCCCAACACCGCGAACACAATGATGGATAGCAAAATGCGTATACCGATGATTCTGAGCTGGTTTTTGCTGATCAGTCCCAGGCCATGCCAGGTAAGCTGGCCTTTGCTTTCATCCGGTTGGGTCAATTTGCTGACCAGAAAATGAACAATGGTCGCACAAATAGCGGCAACGAAGACGGCATGGAAGAAATTAAGTTGTTCGCCCAGCCAAGGCTGGAATGTTTCGGATTTGCCAAGAGTAGCCGCGTACACGGGCAGTAGGCCGTAGGAAACCACGACTCCCGTGATAATCGCAGCAAACCCTCCTGCCGCTGTCGCGCCCTTCCAAAGCATTCCCACCCCGAATGCAACCACCAAACCCGCTATTAACCGGCTTTGGTGACGGGCCACGTAGGTGAAGAATGGTTCCCTGGAATTTGGATCAAAGATGAAAATGGTAAGCAGAGCAGATCCGATGACGAAAAAAGTGATGCAGATCCGTCCCGTCCTGATCAATTGTTTTTCTGTTGCATCCGGATTTATGAACCTCTTGTAGATGTCAAATGTGATGAGTGTGGCTGCGGAATTTAGCATCGAATCAACGCTTGAAAGTATCGCCCCAATCAAGCCGGCTGCCACCAGTCCGGCCAATCCCCAGCCTACCGGAGCCACGACTTCGCGCATCAGTAGCGGAAAGGCGGTATCTCCATCCACCGGGACGCCGGGCATTTTGGCCTGGAAGAAGTAATAAGCAGCCACCCCGGTTCCGATGGACATGAATGGTATGAGCAATTTAAAGAAGCCAGCCGTGACGATGCCGATTCTGGCCTCGCGGTCCGACCGTGCTGCCAGGGCTCGTTGAACGATGAACTGGTTGGCGCTCCAGTAGTAGAAGTGAAGGATCAATAGTCCGCTGAGCATACCCGACCATGGTCTGGCCGGGTGATTCATGGGCAGATAAAGGTGCATGAGGTCCTTGCCTTCGGCATCCATGGCGCGCATGCCGGCCCATCCGCCAATTTCAGATTGACCAAATGTGAGGTAAGCCACGATGGCCGCCCCTACTAGCATGAACACGGATTGAATAACATCGGTAATGATAACCGCCTTCAATCCGCCAAAAATGGTGTAAGAACCAGCCACGACCGCCATGATTAGAATCCCGATGATGTAAGTGGTCTGGTTGATTTGGATACCTGTTGGATTGCCGGCTGCCGCAGCATCAAGGGCTTGCTGAACGACGGACTGATCCGCCAGAAGAATGTTTAATGCCCTGGATCCGATATAAAATGCCGGAACCATCATGACCACCACGATGATTGTGATCATGATGATGGCGTATGCGACGCGTGATCGGTCGTCATACCTCCGACTTAGGTAGTCGCTGAGTGTGTAAATGTTGAGCTTACGGTAAACCGGAAGAAAGAAGTAGCAGAGCAGCAACAGCCCGGCGATGGCGGTGATTTCGAAATGGCTTTCGACAAACCCCAAGCTGAAACCGACACCCATCATGCCGACGATGTGGTTGGCGGAGACGTTGGAACCAAAGATGGAACCTGCCACTCCCCACCAGCGGGCGTCTTTGCCGGCGAGATAAAAGTCCTGTGCCGTGTCCTCTTTTCGGCCGGCCCACAAGCCGATGATCATGACCAGAATCAGAGAGCCGAAGAAGATGACATAGTCCAAGTGCGATAGTAATTGCTGGCCGGGATCCATGGGCTGGAGCCTAACTTGAGCGGGGACTTGGCGTCAATCATTGGAATGGGCGTGTGAATCTGCACAAATGCGCTTGCCAATAAGGGGCAGGGGCTTTTACCATGTCTCCGTAATGGAATCGCAGATTGCGCAATACATACCTGTTTTGATGTTGTTCGGACTGGCTTCGGCCTTTGCATTTGGAACCCTGTTGTTCTCCGCATTGGCGGGTAAGAAGGGGTACCGTTCGCGCATTAAAGATACAGCGTATGAATGTGGTATGGAGCCGGTTGGCGAGGGAAGTGCCCGTTTTTCGGTCAAGTTTTACCTCGTTGCCATGTTATTCATCCTGTTCGACGTGGAAGTGGTGTTCCTATACCCCTGGGCAGTCGTTTACAAGGACATGCTGGAACAAAACGCACATCTGATCTTTGGTTCCATGATGATTTTTCTCCTCCTGTTTCTGGTCGGCTTCGTTTACGAAATCAAGAAGAAGGCCTTTGACTGGAAGAGTTGATCTCAACTTATCCCAACTGTTCATCCATGGACACCATTAAATTCGGCACATCCGGATGGCGCGGCATTATTGCCCGCGATTTTACCTACGCAAACGTTGCCCTCGTGGCTCAGGCCATCGCCGATTACCTGAAAAGCGAGCTGAAGCGCAAAAAATCCGAGATCAAGGGGCGTAAGCCTGTGGTCATTCTGGGGCATGACGCCCGATTCATGGGGCCTGATTTTGCGACCACGGTGGGACAGGTGCTTGCCAGGAACGGCATCACGTCGCTTCTGTGTGACCGCGATACTCCAACACCTGTCATCGCCCATACCATTCGCCACAAAAAGGCTATTGGTGGCATCAATATGACCGCCAGCCATAATCCGGCCGAATATCAGGGACTCAAATTTTCAACCCACCGTGGAGCGCCCGCCCCTCAGGATGTGACGTCCAAGATCGAAAAAAACATCGTCAAGCTGCAGAAAAAGGGGTGGACCTGGGATTTCAAAGACGCTGACACCTTCAAATGCAAAACCATCGATCCGCGCGCCGATTATTTCGATCAGGTGCGCACGATCATTGATTTTAATAAACTCAAGCGCGCCAAATTGAAGATCGCGGTGGAATGTATGTATGGGACAGGGCGTGGTTACCTCGACGCATTGCTGAAGGAAGCCAACGCCGAGGTCACCTTGTTCCACGATTATTTGAACCCCGGTTTTGAAGGGCGTCATCCCGAACCGAATGAAGAGGGCATGGAGGACGCTCGGGCATGTGTTTTGTCGGGCAATGCACAGCTCGGACTTGGTTTGGATGGCGACGCGGATCGTTTTGGCATCGTCGACCAGGACGGAACCTGGCTGACCCCCAACCAGATTCTGGCTCTGGCTCTTTACCATTTGGCCAAGAACCGCAAATGGACCGGATCCGTTGTTCGCACCGTTCCCACCAGTCATCAGGTCGATGATGTGGCCGCCATGTTTGGGGTTAAAGTGCATGAAACGCCCACTGGCTTTAAACATATCGGCGCTTTGATGGAGTCCGAAGCCGTTATTGTTGGCGGGGAAGAATCCGGTGGTCTGAGTGTCAAAGGACACGTTCCTGAAAAGGACGGTGTGGTCGCCTGTCTTCTGATGGCCGAACTTTACGCTTGTGAAAACAAGCCCTTGGGTGAGGTGCTGAAAGACATTGAAAAGGTCACCGGACCGTACTTTACCGACCGTATCAACGTGCGCGTGCCCGCCGATAAGAAGGAAGCTTTGCTGGAACGTCTGTCCCAGGGTTTGGACAAGATTGGCCGTCAAAAAGTGACTCAATTCATCAAGACCGACGGATACAAATTCCTTTTGCCCGGTCAGGAATGGGTGGCGTTTCGTGCCAGCGGCACGGAGCCGCTGATCCGTTGCTACATTGAGGCAAAATCCGAAAAAGGACTTAAAACACTTAAGAGCGCCTGTAAAAAGATTCTCCAAGGATAATCCGGTCCCGGACTCCTTAGACACATCATTCAATGAATCAAAATTCCTCCGAAAGGACGTGGCCCACCGTGCATTTGCGTCATGGTGAAGCAGATCGCATTCAGGCCGGCCACCCCTGGATTTACTCACGGAACATTTCCAAAATCACCCATGATCCCTCCGATGGCGCCGTGGTTCAGGTCAGGGATCATCGAAGGCGGTTTCTTGGCCTGGGATTTTACCACTCGGGATCCAAACTGCAGGTGCGGCTTATTTCCAGATCCAAAGTCAGTGTGGATACCGAATTTTTTCGGCAGCGTATTCAGACAGCTCTGGATTGGCGGCAACGACATCTCGGAAGCAGAGCTTGCTACCGCCTGGTCAATTCAGAGAGCGACGGTTTGAGCGGATTGGTTGTGGACCGGTATGGGGACGTTCTGGTGGTGCAGACTTCATCCTTCGGGATGGATCAACGCCTGGACATGATCGTGGAAGCATTGAGAGAAGTGGTGGATCCTCTCGCCATTCTTGAGCGAAACAACTCGACGGGTAGAAAGATGGAAGGGCTCCCCGAACGTCATTCTGTCTTGTATTCCAAGGAGGGCTCCGACGTGGGGTCCAAGGTAGGTGTGGAAATGAACACCTTGTCCTGGGAAATAGATGTGGAGCAGGGGCACAAGACGGCGGTCTATCTGGATCAATACGAGAATTACCAGCGCGTGGCCGATCTGGCGGCGCGGATGGATGCACCCAGAGTGCTGGATTGCTTTACGTTCATGGGCGGCTTTGCATTACATTGTGCTAAAGAGGGGGCATCGTCGGTGATCGCCATAGATCAAAGTGAAGAGGCCCTTCAAACCGCTGCAGCCAGCGCAGAAAGGAATGGTCTGGCCGACAAATGCGAATGGGTGCACGGGAACGTGTTTGATTGGCTCAAGCAGCAGACGTCGCGCTCCGATGAAGGTGAAAAAGCGGCCTTGTTCGATTTGATCATTCTGGATCCTCCTTCCTTTACCCGCAACCGCTCCTCTATTCCGGATGCTTTGAGGGGATACAAGGAAATCCATTTAAGAGCCATGCGGTTGTTGAAGCCGGATGGAGTATTGGTGACATTTTGCTGCTCCCATCACATCGACGCCCTGACGTTTGAGGGGACGGTTCTCAGTGCGGCTTCCGACAATCGATGTGTCCTGCGTCGAGTGGAGACCTACGGTCAACCGGTGGATCATCCGATTGTCCCGACGATTCCTGAGTCCGAATATCTCAAGGGGTTTGCGTATCAGCGGATGGAGCTCTGAGGGATCAAAGCTTCAGCACGTCCCGCTGCCACTGCATCAACTCGGAACCTGCATCGGAATCATCCAATCCCAGTCGGATCATAGTGGCTTTGCTGGCGATGATGGATGGATCGAGTTTCAGCGCTTCGGCTGCCGTGTCTCTGACTTTTTTGATCGCTTCGGTCCGGTTTTTTTCCCTGTCGGAGGCTCTAAACCGTTGCTTTTGAAGCCGTTGAGGAAAATCGTTCGGCTTGATTTGGGCAGCTTCTTTCATGGCCTTTTCCAGTTGGCGGCGTCTTCTGGCGGCCATGCGCCGGGGGATCAGGTTTATCCAGTTTTCATCGGCAGCCGCCCGGGCGGCTATCGTGGCGGCCAGATCATGTGACAGGATGAAGAACGGGGGGCGGTTTGCGCGGATCGCTTCCGTTTCCCGCCAGTTCCAGATGGCTTTCAGAAAAGCCAAACCTCGCCTGCTCAGCTTGGAAGCCCCTTTGATCCGCCATTCAGTGTCGGTGACATCTTCTTCGGGGAGACAGGCCTGCTCGATCACGCGTTCAGAGATTTCCTCCACCCACGACAGACGCTTGAGTTCGCCTCGAAGGCAGCGCAGCAATTCAGCCAGAGGTTT
>JAQCFT010000231.1 GCA_027619545.1 Verrucomicrobiota bacterium
TGCGTTTCTACAAGAAAGTGGATGATAAAGACCACGACAACACGACGCCCCACGAAGTGCTCGTCGAAGAAAAAATCATCATCAACCCTGATATCCAACACTGATTCCCTTACGTCCAATTCACTGAACACCCCGGAGTTTCAACTTCGGGGTGCTTTGCTTTTTGAGACTGGATGAACAGGATATGCAGGATGGAATTATCGAGTGGCCGTACTTGCAAAAGTGTGGTCCACATCACCCGGTTCCTTAATCTCAGGAGAGTCCTGGTGGTAACCACAGGGCTCGAGGACACAAAGAGTAATATCCTTCCACACGACCTTAAGCCCAAAGTGTTGCCCCATACCAGCCTAGTGCAACGCGCTGGGGCAGGAGAGTGATGAAACCAGAGCCCTGAATGGGCGATCCAATCTTCAACGATACCAGGGAGTCTTAAGGGGCACGTCTCGACATTCGATTCCGCTGAAAAAGTAAAATCGCAAAAATTTAGGGGGGGCAAATCACCTTCACCTCACTTCAAAACGCTCATAGAATCGATTCTCGAAGGTTGTTTTTAAACAATAGCTTTTCAACTTCTCAGTTCCGTAAAAATTAGGGGGGGCAGCGGAATCGACATTCAACATTTAATAGCAAAGTAGAAGTTTTATCATGCATGCTTTTGGAGGGTGATTTCGACAAAATGGAGTCGACCAAGCATTGAACACATAGCATTAATGTGCTCTAAATGTTGAATGTCGAGACGTGACCCCTAACACGTCTCCTGCGGCGAGGGAATCGTGGATGCTTCCGGCAGGGATTTGGGGGCTGAAATCAGCTCGACAGACCCGGCTGGCAACAAGGTTTTAACGGGAGCATCCGAGGCTTTGAGGCAGTTGTTGATTGAACGTATTGGAGATGAGTATTTCACGTCATACCGGCGGGGCAATTCAGCAACTGAGGCCATTTTCACCCGCAAAGTTGGCCATACTCAGCGCGGAGGGAGACCTCTGTTGTTTGACCGGTTCTATGGAGCCCAGCTTGGAGCCAAAGCCCTGGAAGTTCTTGTTGAAGGAAGAACCAATGTGGTGGCCACGCTTCAATGGAATTCCAGACAGGGGTTCTGGGTGGACAGTCATGATGCCAACGGGTTTCGAGATCGTTGGGCCACATCCATGCCCGAAAAATGCACCCATCCTTTTACAATCCCTCCAAAATGAAACCCTCCGACCTGGGGCGTGAATATCTTAAGCCCATTTTTGCAAATGCCTTGGGACAGGATGATCTGGAATACCAGCGGCTTTCGACTTTCTCACATTGTAATCTGACTTTGCCCTACCACTCCATCAACACGGATATTCAAAAGCGTATCAAATACGTATGTTGATTCCATTTAGGATGCTTCAATATAAACATGTGAGACCAATTTGAGGCCGGAGATGATGTATGGCGGATACTTTCCTGAACTCAAAAAACAAGGCTTTTTACAACCTGGGAAGAACGATGGCCTCGTTACAGTTGCCAAGTTGCACCTCCAGGGAGTTTGTTCTGGACTGCATGTGGTCATGACACCGCTATGGATTTGCTCATGTCAAGACCCTGCCATCCCCCCGGACGGAATACAAAAGGTGCGGGTCCCTGCTTGCTCTATCTGAACGGGACTCATTCATCCGGATCAGATCCAAAGGCCGCATCCTCTTCTTGAGGAGACAGGCTGAGGGAGGGCAAAACGGGGCAGAACGGGTATCCGGTCAAGCTTCACACATCAGATCGGATCCAATCCACCTCCAACTTGAACGGACCATCTTTTTTATCATAAATCATGATGCCTATGGATTCGATATCCTCGGGCCGGAGAGCGGGGGCTATTTTGCTGACATCCATGCCTCGAACGGATGGATAAAAGGATTCCAAAGGGAGGGTTGCTTCGATCCATTCATCCTTGATTGTTTCAAAAGTCGCGTAATATGCGATCTGAATGTTGGCATATCTGGCAGGCGTCCTCACCGAAAAACGGTAAGTTCTACCGTCGCCCTTGCATCGGATTCGAAACGAGCCGGACCCTGCAAGTTGAGTCGTCAAGGGCTTGGTGCGGATCGAGGAGAAGCCGCCACCATTCGTATTGGTCCGCCCTGAGAAAACAAGTTTTTCGTTCTCGATCCTGAAGCCACCGATCGAACGACCTCCCATGACATTGTCATTGACCGTTATCCAGCTTTCCGCAGCAGTTGCACCCTGGAAATCCATTGAAAGTTCTTTTCTCATCGCAGGTTGATCATTGTTGAGGTCGACGCCCAGAGTTGTCTGAAAGTTGACCATCAATCCGAGAAGGCCCCACACCGTCGCCTTGATATTCCATTTCATCATGACTGGATGCGTGCCATGAATTGCCTCAATTGCAACCGAAATTTCGGTAACCGATCCTTTGTCATTGTCATTTTCTTCTCCCTTGGGTGTATTTTTTGATGAAAAATGACCTCGACTTGGGCTTTTTTGCGCATTGTACCATGGGAATACACGTTATGAGTAAAAAAATGGACACCCAAAGTGTCGTTATCGTTTCGATCAACGGCTTGCCGCATGAAAGATCAATCTATTAACCAAGGGCTTACATGAAAAATATTATCAAATTATTCTTGTTACTGGGAATTCTACCTCAGTTGTATGGTCAAGGAACCGTTTTCATGAGCAATATAGGCAGAGGGCAGATATTGCTCGACGGAGTTCCGGTTGCAGGTGGTGAAGCGGTCGTTTTCATCGCAAATTTGGACGGAGAACGCATCAGTCAGTCAGTTAAGATTCTCGGTAGTGGAGTTTTCTCGGGAGGAGGTCAGGTGCTGGACGGTTACCAGGGAAGAGTCAGACTGAAGCTTGGCGTGGTGTATTTGGCCATGCCGGAAGCCGTCATTTTTTCTGATCCATTCGATATAACCTTGGGCGGATCAGGGGTTCCGCCGAGTCCCGCAGCCTATTTGCCACCCATTACCATCGACCATAAGCTTGATATAGAACTTCCACAACCGGAAAGGACATGGCCGGTGCAAACAGACAAGTGGATAACCATCAACCAACAAGAATCAGCCAAATTTTACCGTGCCGATCAATTGGAAATCGTTGCCACGGGGGATGGGGCGATATTGGTCAGGTTTTACGGCTCTCTGGAAGTATCTGACAACACTGACGGCCCTTGGACGCTCGTCGAATGATTCAGCACTGATTGGTTGTAAAAATAATGGTGCGGCTAAGAGGACTTGAACCTCTACGGGATATTATCCCACTACCACCTCAAGGTAGCGCGTCTGCCAATTCCGCCATAGCCGCGCGGAAGGAAGGGATTGGTAAAGGATTCAGGCTCCTTAGGCAAGGGGAAAAATAGTGATTTTAAAATCAATGTCTTTTTAGGGTGCTGGATGGCGAGTTTTTTGGGGTATTCCGATCAGAAACATTCCATGGATTCCTTTCAAACCTGGCTTATCTGCGTGCAAGGAACTGGAAGTACACTCAAGGAAGCTTTACCCCAGCACATCCGTGATCACCCGACCTTCCACATTGGTGAGGCGGCGTTCGATACCGTTGTGATAGTAACTCAGGCGCTCGTGGTCGAGTCCAAGGAGGTGCAGGAGGGTGGCGTGGAAATCATGGGTAGTGACCACATTTTCGACCGCTTGATAACCGAATGGGTCGGTGGCTCCGTAGCTGAAGGGGGCTTTGACGCCTGCTCCGGTCATGAAGGCGGTGAATCCTTTCGGGTTGTGATCACGTCCGCTGGCTCCCTTTTGAAAGGTCGGCATGCGTCCGAATTCCGTGCACCAGACTACCAGGGTATTCTCGAGCAAGCCCCGTTGTTTCAGGTCGGTCAGCAGGGCGGCGGTGGATTGATCGAGGATTTCGCCATGGATTTTGTATTGTTTTTCAAGGGCTTTATGACCGTCCCAGTTGCTGACGCCTTCACCTCCGGTCTGGTATGCTCCGTTGAAGAGTTGAACGAAGCGGACTCCCTTTTCCACCAGTCGACGGGCAAGGATGCAGTTCCTGGCATACGCAGCCTTGAGGTCTTGAGTGCTGTTGCCGGCGGCGTCGGCTCCGTACATTTTGAGGATGTGCCGGGGTTCTGCGGAGAGATCGCTGATTTCCGGGACCGATAACTGCATGCTTGCCGCCAGTTCGTAGCTGGAGATGCGCGCCGCCAGTTCACTGTCACCAGGATATTCCTGCATCTGGTGGCGGTTCAGTTTTGTCAGAAAAGAACGTGTTTTGAGATCCTGTTTCGGTGTGATCCCTGCGGGCGGATGCAGGTTGCGCAGTGGGTTGGTGGCATTGAAGTCCGTTCCTTGAAAGGCGGCGGGCAGAAAACCGGGGCCCCAGCAATTGACGCTGGATTGCGGGGTGCCTCTCGGATCTGGAATGGCCACGTAAGCAGGAAGAGATTCGGTTTCGCTCCCCAGGGCATAGGTTGTCCAGGCTCCGATGCTTGGGAATCCATCCAGAGTGAACCCGGTGCACATGAAGTTTTCGCCGGGTCCGTGCGTGTTGGTTTCGCTGGTCAGGGAATGGATGAAGCATAGATCATCCGCCATTCCACCGAGACGAGGCACAAGATCAGAAATCATTTTCCCGCTTTGTCCGCGCGGGCGAAAGGTCCATGGACTTTTGGCAAGGTCGCCTTGTTCGCCTTGAAAGGTGATGAGGTCTTTGCCGCCTGGCATGGGTTGTCCGTGTCGACGCCAGAGTTCCGGTTTGTAATCAAAGGTGTCCAGTTGACTGACGGCGCCGGAACAAAAGATCATAAGCACCTGCCTGGCCCGGGCTGGAAAATGTGGATGGCGTGGGGCGTTCGGGTGAGCCGGATCGATGCCGGGGCGCAGTGGGGAAACTTTTCCGCTGAGCACGTCGTTTCCAGCCGCCAGCAGACCGTCCCTGCGAAGCAGGTGGGTCAGCGCCATGCCGCTCAATGCCGTGCCGCTGTGTGAGAGGAACTGACGGCGATCCAATAATGGATGGAGTTTTCTAGGTAATCGCTTCATGACCGGATGGTTTAAAAGACAAAGAGGAATCGACTGGAATTGTAAAGTGCGCGACAGAAGGATTCGAGTCCTTCGGATTGGATCAAATCTTTGGACATCTGTATCTCAATCTCGTCCGGCATTTTCGCATGCAGCAACAAAAAGGCCTGTGAGATTTGATCGTTCATCTCCTCACCGCAGGCTGCCCGGAGTCGCTCGGCGAGGATGTTTGATTGTTGTTGGATAAAGGGGCTGTTGAACAAATTAAGCGCCTGGATCGGTGTATTGGATCTTGAACGGTTTGGGATGACCTGATTGCCGTCGGGACAATCGAACGCTCCGAAGATGGCGTCCTGTTCCTGACGGATGCGTGACATGTAAACCATTCGACGGAATTCCGGAGGGCCGAAGGTTTCTTTTGGAAAGTAATGCATCACATTTTCAACCTGCACATCGAGCAGGTAGAACCCGGGGCCGCCCATGCGCGGATCCAAGACGCCCGATGTGGCAAGGATGCTGTCACGAATAGGTTCGGCGGACAGGCGTCTGGGGGTAAACCGCCAGAGATACAGCCCCTCAGCATCCTTTGCCAGTCCTGTTGCATTGGGTTGGCTGGATTGACGGAAGGTGTGGGAGGTGAGGATAAGTCGTTGGATGTGTTTTACCGACCAGCCGCTTCGAATGAACTCGTCTGCCAACCAGTCCAGAAGTTCCGGATGGGTGGGGGGAAGTCCGTTTGCACCAAAATCACTTGGAGTGCCCACAATGCCCCGGCCGAATACATAATTCCAGATGCGGTTGACCATGACCCGCGCTGTAAGCGGATTGTCATGAGCCGTGATCCATTCCGCCAATTTGACCCTTCGTGTTTGTTCCGGTTCGTTGCTCGCCATGGATACAGGCCGGATGACCTGAAGCGTGCCGGGAGGGACTGCTTCCCGTTTCTGCATGGGATCACCACGATAAAGGCGGTGGGTGGGTTCCGGCTGATGGAACTTTCCTGCCCAGACCATTTCAGTTCTGGAAACCCGTTGGATGTTTGATTTCAGTTCTTCACGCTGTCGGAGCAAACTTTCAGCCTGATCTCTGTCCTCTTTGGATAGGAGACTGAGAAATGCGTTAGGATCGGGTTTTCCGTTGTGGGGGATTCGGTTTTCAGAATCGGCGATTCGGATCCAATCACTGGCCGGAGTTTTAGCTTCAATGAAGTAACGTGTGGGCAGGCGATCCGTGAACTCTTCGTTTCGATCCCGGCTCCAGATGATTTTTTGGATCGTCCGGGTGGAGGGGAAGTCAATTTGAACCCAGCCGGATCCGGCACTGTTGGAGATCCAGCTATGTTGATTCCCATGTTTTCCATCATGGATGTGTTTCAATTGATGAATCGCATAGCCGGGAAGAGTGCCTGACGCGGATGCTGTGGTCCCGAGTGAACTCAATGCAACATTGAGATCCATGAGATCGTAGATTTCCAGTTCATCCATGCATGGTTCGCCGGAAGTGCTTGCCAGGACGGTGAAACGGACGGCTTGTGCATCCACGGGTTCAAAGGTCTCTTCATTCAGCCGGGCATTGACAGGGGGGCGTGTGCCCGACTGGACCGGTTTGACGGAGGTCGTGGATTTCTCCTTCCATCGGTTGATCTCGCTTTCGAGGTCGGTCAACTGAGATTGCAATTCCTCGATCTTTCTTTTCTGATCGGCTGGCAGGTTTTTCTGCAAAGGTCGTTCTCCGTGCTCAACACCTGCAAAAATGGCTTGAAGCCCGTAATACTCCTTCTGATGAATGGGGTCAAATTTGTGAGTGTGACAGCGGGCACAACCTACCGTTAAACCCAGAAAAGCGGTGCTGGTGGTGTTGATCATGTCGTCCAGCTCATTTTGACGCTGCATGAGTGTGAGGCTGATGTCCGGACTTTTGACAATGTCCACAGGGCCGGCGACGAGGAATCCTGTTGCCGCTTCCTCACCGAAAAAATCGCCGGCCAATTGTTCGTGGACAAACCGGTCATAAGGTTTGTCGGTATTGAAGGCGTTGATGACATAGTCCCTGTAATGCCATGCGGTTTTGCGTTCCCGGTTGGTTTCGAACCCATTGGAATCGGCATAGCGCACGACATCCAGCCAATGTCGCGCCCACTTTTCACCATATTGAGGATGGGACAAGGTCATGTCCACCCATCTGTCCCAGGCGAAGGGATCGCGATCGGTTTGGAAACGCAGAAGTTCTTCGGGTGTGGGGGGGATGCCCTTCATGAGCAGGGATAAGCGTCTCAGCAAGGAGAAACGGTCTGCTTCCTTCGAAAAGGAAAGCTCCATGTCCTCCTGACGGGCGGCGACAAAAGCGTCGATGGGGTGTTGTGTGCTTTTGGATGTGGCCGATGGAACGTCCGGTCGTTGGATGGGCTGGAAGGCCCAGTGGTCGGTTTGGTAAAAGGAATTTTCGGAAGCCCCGCCCTTAGGTAGTGAAGCACCGTCCCTGATCCATCCCTGGATGGTTTCGATTTCCTTTGAGGATAAACCCTCTCCTTCGGGCGGCATTCGTTCAGATGGATCGGAGTGGGTGATACGTTGAATCAGCAGGCTTGATCCGGGTTGACCGGCCCGTATCAAAGGTTCGCCGGAATCACCTCCCAGGCTCCATCCGTCAGTGATGTCCAACCTCAGGGAGGCTTTTGATTTGTTTTCGTTGTGGCATTCGTAGCAATGCCTCTCCAGGATGGGGATGACATCGGTTGAAAAATCAACCGCTTCCCCCCGGTAAAAGGAAGAAACGGTGAGTAGGAAAGAAAACGTCCAAAGGCCCAGTCGATTCAGCGACTCTTTTGAGAAGAGCGTGGTCGATTTGATGGGATCGGAGCCAGGGTGATGCATGTGTCTATCATTCGGCAAAGCCACCCATTGGACAAGTTGAAAACCCGGGATTATTTGGCTTCCTTGTAAGAGAATTTCTGGCCGCCGACCGTGGCCTCGTACATTAATCCTCCGATTTCAACTGTGAAGACCATCATGCCCTGATCGAAAGAGGCGTCGTCCGAGGCTCCGGCATTGGCTGCGAC
>JAQCFT010000232.1 GCA_027619545.1 Verrucomicrobiota bacterium
ATTGCTGATCAACTGCTGCAAGTCATGGATGGTATTCCCCAACAAACTTGCTTGATTGCTCAATTCCACCGAAACACTCGCGTTTTGCTCGGCATTGGCCGCCACTCCCTGCGTGACCTGATCCATTTGGCCAACAGCCACTGTTTTTTCATAGCCCACTTTTTTCTGAACAACATGTGTCATGGTGTTGAAGAGAACCCTCAGTTCCGCTCCATTAAGATATCGGTCGTAACAGGGAGTAGTGAGCATAAGAGTGGGAAAATATATCAATTAAAGCAACTGATGTTTAATGTGAGATCAGGAAATGAGTGCCATCTTGCGCTCAGAGCTGACAAAAGCAGCCCAGTCTGTATAGCCTGCAGCTGGAACGTATGCTTAATCCGTTTGCCTCATGAGTCGGTCGCCCGGGTTGATGATCAGCAGAGGTTTGAGGATGCCGCTCTCCGGCTTGATCTCGATCAATTCTTCGAAGAAGGCTTTGTCCTTGATGCCCAGGAAGTGGTTCAATCGGCTTGTAATGTTTTCGCGGTGAAAAGACATTTTGAAGGCGGCCATTTTCTTGCCGTCCGGTCCGGCTGCCGGTCCGGAATCCTGATCGGCAAATGCCTGATGCATGTGCCATTCGTGGGCGGCGTCATGGATCAGCACCGTATGATCCATGGTAGGATCGATATTCCATCGTTCGAGTAACGCAGCGGATTGCTGAAAGGGAGGCAGCTTTCGTTCGGGTGATTCATAATAATGCTTTGCATAGATGGCCGATATGACCATGTCCCGGTAACCGGGTTCATCGATACGCTCCGGATCGTAGTATTCATCCGTCCACTCGAACCCCTCATCCAACGGCCCGACGGGATTCGCCACATACTTTTCCTCCTCGGGAGGAGTCCAATGACCATAAATGGCGTCCAGCGCATGGTCACCAGGTTCCGAAAGCGGGGAGGCGTCCAGTTGGTTTGTCTCTGATAATACTGGGGGTGCGTCCCTTTCAGGTGGCACGGCTGGTTGCTCGTTCTCAGCTGAAATGGAACGCGTTTGATCCATGCTCTGATTCTTCCACACCAGCAACGCCAATGTGATGCAAAGACCTGCGATGATCCAGGATTGAGTTTTCATTGTATCAGTAAACGTTCGCCGGGTTCGATGCGGGTGTCAGGCATCCCGAATCCTTCCTTGGGCCGCAGTTTGAGAAGGGCGGTGATGAAGGCTGGGTCTTCTATGTTCAACAACTCCTTAACAACCTGGGAAAAGTATGGTTTGTCCGTGGTAAGCATTTCTTGCAGCTCCTTTTTAATGCTTGGCTCAATGAGCTCCGGATTTTCCATTGTCATTTCACGATGCATTTCCATACCGCGAAGAGGTCCGAAAAGTTGCTGAACGAGGATTGGGTTGGACTCAATTCCCCATTCCGACAACAGTCCAATCAGCTGTCTGAATGCCGGAGTCAATCGGGCATTGGATGAATAGAAATTCCGGAGCATTACCTGTCGCTTCAGTTTTATCAAAGTCTCCTTGTCCAACGTAGTTTCCGGATCATACGTTTCCTCAGACCACTCCGGCGTAAAGGGGAATTGGCGGGGTTGCTGGAGGCCTGCTTTGACCGTTTGAAGCAGCGATTCCGCCTGCGTCATCGTATTGGAAAGCTGGGGGTTCGTTTCTGTAGTGGTTGATTGAACATTGGGGTTCTGGTCGGATCTTTTTGGAAGCGCCTGGGATTCACCGCGAAACGTCATCACGGCTACCAGGACGTTTGTAAGCCCCAGCAGGACCATGAGGCTTGTTGTCGCAAAATTCCCTTTGCTACCTGTTGGTTGGGTGGTCATGGAGGTGATTGATTGTTGGATGAAACCTTCATGTCGACTTATCGGATCAACAGGTATTCGCCAGGTTCTACTCGGGTATCCGGAGCAGGAAATGGGACTTTGGGGCGAATCTCAAAAAACGCAGACCAGAATAGTGCGTCTTCGACAGGCAATAGGTTTTTGGCTGTCTCAACAGCATAAGCCGTGTCATCTGCGGTCATTTGGTCCAGTTCATGGCGGATTTGATGGGCGACCAGTTCCGGGTTCTCCTGTGGCAAGTTCCTGTTGGATTCGATCCATTCCAAACAGGTGTAAAGATTTCTTATTAGAATCGGATCCAACTCCAATCCATGATCTGCGAGGAGATCACTCAATGCCTTGAACTCAGCAGTCAGTCTTGCAGGGGAGGTGTAGAAATTGCGAAGCATCACATGACGCTTCAGCCGTTCCACCGCAGGGGCATCCAAAGGGATTTCCGGGTCGTATGTTTCCCCCGACAACTCGGGCTTAAAGGGAAACAGGCGGGGTTGTTGCAAGCCGGATTTGATTTGCTGAAAGAAGGATTCAGCTTGAGTGCCGGAATTGCTTTCGGCTGTTGCACGATGAACGATGGCAGTGGATTCCTTTTCGTCAGCAGCTTCAACGGAAGGAACTTGTTTCCTGATGATACGAAACCCCAGCAGCAGTATCCATACGACCAGCCCAGTCGAGATCATCACATGTATCAGACTGAGAGGTTTGTGGATTTTTGTCGGTGGCTGGTGTTTGTTGATGGACATGCTAACGTATTGAAACCATGGTCGTCCTCTCCTGGGACAAATAAATCGCCTGTGTGATCGCAATCGAGTTTCGAATTTGCACGACTGAGCAATTCGAAATCAGTTGACACGCCATTCAAGGGTACTGAAACCGATTTGTGGCTGCGCGCATAGCCTGATTGAAATCCTCGGTTGGAACCATTGATTTCAAGGTTTGGTAGCGTTTTAACTCGACAATAGATCCTGGGATAGAGTGGCCCAGTCAATTGTTTGCTTGGGAATCTTGCGGCTTTGTAATAGGTGTTTCGTAAGCGATGATCAGTTTTCATGATCCAGGCTTTTTCACGCTCCAACTTTTCGTTAACTGTTATGTAAGAACGCCAATAACGGTTGGCTTCTTCGTGGTCAGAGAAAGCAGTTGTCGTTTGAGGTAAAGCTTTTTTTACACCTGTTTCTAAATGGATTCTGATTCTCTCTGTCAGATAGCTGGCTCTTGTAGCGTTCGCCCAATCAACTCGTCGGAAAGTTTGGTTATCAATCTGTGCATATCGGTGGGAAAAGCCTTCCCGCCAGGAGGCACGTTCGAGTTGAAAGCTGGCGTGGGAGTAGTCGATCAGGTAATCCGCAAACATGTCCACGGCTTTCCCGGTGATGTCCTTAATAAAATCCGCCCCCATTTTTTTTATTTGCCCCATGGGGAGGGACACGTCGGGGAGTGGATCTACGGTTTGTGTCAAACCTTGTGTCACTGGGACAAAGGTGAGAGCAAAGAACAGTGATATGCTGTATTTCATGCCGGTATGGTAAAATGAAAGTTGGAAATGATGATGTACGCTATTTAAGTTATAAGTTAAAAAATAAAATACAAGTGCAAACTAAACAAAAAGAACTTGGAACGAAATTGCGACATAGTTTTTATGGTTTTGTATTCGGGTGTCGGTTTTTAAGATGACATGTCGAAAATTGAGCTAAGATGACGGTAGTTTTCTTGGATGAGCAGCCTTCATAAAACTGGATCTGAGAAATTAACAGTCGCCGGGTAATCCGGATCTTCGAGATGGATTTTGGTGGAAGTGGGGTCTGCTATTTGGAGGGGAATGTCTCGTGCGCCCCTTCAGGGCTTTGTAAATTTGGGGCCATTAACCCAGCGCGATGCACTGGGCTGGTGATGGTTCACCCCTCTGGGGTTTTAGTGGTGGTTCCCTCCTGGAGGGGCGAGCGCCGTCTCGAACCCACTTCAATCCTCGGTGCATCGGAAAATCAATCCGGATTCTATGGACATGGCACAGTCAACCGATGAACAATGGTTTGTCCACGTTCCATTCCCTTTGGTGATGGGCAACCTGAGGGTGAAATTTGGGTTCGAGATGGCACTCGACCCTACGATTATTTCGTCTGAAAAATCTCTGGGCCTCCGCGTCTCAGTCCCCCGGGTTGGCGAGACAGGCGTGAGCATTGATCTTTTGAATTGAAATGAGGTTGGAATGGTTTTTGAATGGTCTCCGTCGGTAGCGTCCGTGGCTCATTTGAGTAGAGCAACTGCTTTCTAAATGTTAGCTGGCCCTTCCTCACGAAGGAGGTTTCTGAGGTGAATTCATCCTGTCTTAAAAATTCTGCGATTTTAAAATGAACAAACGAAAGCTTGTTATCCTTCTGTCGGTCGCAGTGGTCTTGCTTGCCGCGTGGGCGATCAAATCCGTGGTGTTTCCATCATTCCATCCAGGCTCTCTGGTCCGGTATCAGGGAACGACCGAACTGGGCCCCATCGACCTGCAATGGGATGAAGACCGTGGATACGGCACCTTGTCCCTAAGCGATGGAACCCGCTCCTGGCATGTGAATCAGGATGATTCAAAGAAAGAGAATACCTGGCAGGTCTCGCCGTTCCGAACCACAGCTGAAAACACTCAAGGGCTTTTGACTTGGCCTGATGGCATTGACAAGGTTCCAGCCGACGGTCTTTGGACTATTGCACCAGGAACGGATCCCGAAAAAATTCAACTGTCAACAGTCACTCGCTATGAAGAAATGAGTGTTTCAAGTGGATTCCTTTTCGGAAAACGCGGATTAAAGAAAACACTGCGAATAAGATTGGAACCCATGTCCGATCTCGATCCTTGGCAGGAATCGGTGATATCCAAGATACTTATCCTGATCCCGGGAAGTGCCCGATCCACGTTTTTCAAGGGAGCTTATAAGGTAGCTTGGCAGTTCTTCAGACACCCGACAGCGGCCAACATGTGGTGGCAGCATTGGACTTTCAACAAGAGTTTCCAAAACAAAAACCTGTTGAGCCTTCAGGGCATGTATCATGAGTATACAGGTGGTGCCCATGGCAATCTTGTCTACAAACCAGTCAATGCTTACAGAGCCGGCAACAATCAACCCGTTTTCAGGCTGGAAGATTTATTCGATCCAGCTTCGCCAGCAGAACAAACATTGAGCGATCTGTGCATCGAGTCACTTTCATCACAGGGAGCATCGCAGGTTGTCAAAGGCTCACTGACATTCCTGAACTTTGGGCAGATGTACGCATTCACCTTTGATGAAACCAAGCTGTCGATCCACTTCGCCCCGTACACTGTTGCCTCCTATGCGGAAGGCAGCTTCACCGTATCCATACCCGCCGACAAAATCATCGATCTGTTATCCGGTCAAGGACCAGGCAAGTTCCTCAAAGAAGTTTGGGAGTAAACGATCCTCCCAGAAGTCCAAATGCTGCTCTTACCAGACTCTCTCCCTATTCGTGTCTGAATGCCTTAATGAGAGGACGAAAACTACTCCAGTATCGGATTCAGTCAATTGACAGGCTGGGTTGCAATACCTTGAAAGACAGTCTGGTCCGGATCGGTTTCGAGTTTCAGAAGAACCTCTCTACCGGCATGAACCGTGGCCGTTGTCCGTCTGTTGCAGCCAGGGCATCCTAAAATCCGCTCCCAAATTAATCATTCCGGCATCCTGCTCCGACTTTGCATCTGGACCCCACCCGTCACCAATCAGTATCCGTCAAGAATGCATCCCCGGGATGAAGTGTTTTTCTTCCGAGCATTGTGGGTTTGGTTACATCCAACGGCATCGCCAAGTTAAAGATGGTATCCAAAAATCCTTCATCCTGTATTCCTGTTAACTGGCGTATTTCTACCTTGTACATGTCGATTCTCTGCTCCTGCATCTGTCGCGGTTCTGCTATTTGTAACTCGATCTCATCTTCATGAAATCCTGCTTCAATAAGCTTATTCCGAATTAACGCCACAGGCCTGTGGTAATCGGTAAGTATCACAACTATGTTAACCCAGTCCATGATATCATATCCGTGCTGTTTGATGAGGTTTAATAACTTCTGCATTTCTGGATGATCACGTATTGGGGAATAGTAGTACTGTGCAATTTGGTTATGTCTCAGATAGTTTCTCCCGTACTCCTCACTGCTATTGCCCGGGTTATAGAATGCATCTGGATGTTCAAGTCGCCATGTATTTAGTGCCTCTCTTGATTTTGTGATTTCCATTACGTTGCGAGTAAAAGCATGTGACTGAGGAGGGTGACTGGAGGGAGCGGCCGCTCCTGGTGCCGGTAAGACTTTCTGCTCAACGGGAATATGACGCTGATGTAATACCAAATATCCCACCAGCAAAATGATTGCTGTGCACAGGATGGCTATGGTGCCTGTTGTGTTGTTATTGTGCATCGTGATCCAATAACCGCTGAGTATCTTTTTCTGAACCGGGCTTTAAGAACTGCATGCCGGGCTGTGTGGGTCGCTTGGGCAATCCGGAATACTTTTTTTGTGATTCCTGAAATTCTGGTGTCAGCCAATCTGAGTCGGTCAACAACCTGTCTCCAAGAATGGTAAGGGTTGGATCAGCCAAACTTTCTTCCAGTCCCGCTGCAGGAAACTCCAAATTGAATATGTCTGAAAGTAATGCCTTGATACGTATGCCAGTGGTAAACGTAAACCCGTCTTTAATCGATTGTAACCTTCTATCGGTTTCAATAAATTCGTCGAGTTGCTCTTGTATATCATCAGCTGGCAATCCCAAATCCCGAAGTTGACTCCGCCGGATATCAATGGATTTATGGTATAGCTTAAGCATATTTACAGCTGCTCCCCAATCTTTTACATCATATCCGTTCTCTAACAACATATGCATCAATGTTTGCATGGATTCATAGCCCTTCAAAGGACTATGGACAAATGGTGCAATGGAGTAATGCCTGTTGAGGTTGGCCAGATACGTTCGGGACTGATTTGTAGGGTTGTAGTAAAGATCTGGATACGTTGCTAGAAGTTGATTTCTAGATTGCAAGGCCTCTGAAGCTTGATGGTCCGAAATCGTCGTGTTGGTGGTGCTTATATGGTCAGGAACATCGTTACTGCTCGTAGCAGTGGGTGAATGGATCTTTGGTGTTGAATCCTTATGCTTCAATAATGTTTGCTTTTTATTATGACTGGTATCCTTGTTCAGGAGGTAACAGACAAATAGACTGGTTGCAATAATGATTGCAGTGCCTTTCCAAATTTTTAAAGGTCTATTCATAGGCTGCATTTTTACAGGAAAAACATACTACGCGGAGTCTGATATGTGCTTCACGTAGTATGTGATTGTAGGATTAGATCTTACTTAAAAGCTCCAGCCCTCATCCTCATCGTCATCCAAGTAATACAGTCCACCGGAGGCGTAAAAGGTAGTTTTTGTCATGTATGGAGGACGTACCGATAATGTCCCGGATGATCCTGGAGCCAGGCCGGATAGCGTATCTTGCTCCATCCAATTACCACCTACGGTGTTCCCATAATAATCCACTTGAATTACCTGCACATTAAGTTCAGGGAACGCTGTCCCGGGAAACGCGCCGGGAACAACATAATCAGAACTGAATTCAGCCGTTTCCCGGTGATTTGAAACCTGGTTTGTACCAAGTCCATAGGTGCAATTAAAATTGTTAACGGTAGGCACAAATCCACCACCATAGGTAATGGAAACATTCCCGTTATTATCAAACCTTGAGTAGGTGCTGGGAGTAGTACCACTTAATGACTGATTAGCCCGGGTATAAAGAGAATCATAAAACGACGGTCCAGTAGTGGGATAGTATGTTGTTTTATACCAGTAACTGCACCATGACAGATATGGATAAGAAATGGTTGGTAACGGAACCATTTGAGCACGTGTGCTCCAAATGAAAGTGATCCCAAGTATGACCATGAGTCCGAATTTATTAATTATGTGCATAGAAATATTGTAGTTATATGGAAGTGTTGAGAATAAGTGAAAAGAAGAATTTTACTTATTCCGTAGTGGATGAATGAATCATAGGATTAAAACATGAGACGTCAAAATAAATATTACGAGAAGATGCCAAAGATCACATCGCAGTGAGTTACATATCTGAAGGACAGTATACGAATTT
>JAQCFT010000233.1 GCA_027619545.1 Verrucomicrobiota bacterium
TGCCTGAAGAAAATCGACTTTGTCGTCATAAACCCTGTAAACCAGTCGATCTTCATGTGTGATTCTGCGTGACCAGACATTTCCTGGGAGGTATTTCAATGGTTCCGGTTTTCCCCGGCCTTCAAATGGGGCTTTCAATACCTCCTCCACCATGGCCAGGACCTTCGAAGCAATTTTTCTGTCTTGTTTGATCCAGATGCGAAGGTCTCCTCGGAATTGTCCTTGAACAATGCAGATACGGTTCTTCCTGGTCACGGTTTCACAGTTCTTTTCGAAGTGTCTCCAAGGAGACTGTTTCACCTTGTTGCTCGATAGAGGACATGAGCGCTTCGAGCAAACGCCTTGCGTTTTTTGGGGACCGCATCAGATAGGCCGTTTCCTGCAGACTTCGCAACTCAGCGGTCGGCAAAAGCGACACGTCTTCCGCGCCTCGACGATGGATGGTGAGAGGTTCCCGTTCGTCGATGACTTTATCCCACAATGACGCGAAATTCGATCTGGTTTCAGAATAGGTAGCTTCCATAAGCGTACAGGAACAGTGTACGCCAAAAAATCAACTGTCAATAGGATCATTGCGATTGATTAGAAAACCTTTATCTATTGCTAAAAGTATTTGCTTAAGCGAATCCGTTCAGACTTGTTAATCCTCATGCCCGTCCCGATGAATCGGGACTAGAGACGCAGTGACGCAGAGGCTTGTCTGAATTTTCTTTTGGCAACCCTTGTAAGTGGTGCATTGGCCAAACCCCCTATTCACTATCATAACTCAAATGAAGACAACCATTGAACTTCCAGACATGCTCCTCAGGCAAAAACAGGTAAGAATCCCAGCGATCATCCACAAGGGATATTTGAGGAATTTTTATAATAATTTTCGACGCCCATTCCGCGTCAGTCAGGTTCTTTCAGCTTGGCTGTTCCTGTTGCGCCTTCTGGAGTGCGGTGAGCATCACCGCTCTGGATACGGTGCGTGTACTCAAGCAGTGTCCAATATCGAATGGTTTGAACATCCACTTGAAGTGCTTCCATTGTTAGTAATGGAGTGCAGTCTGCACGAGGAGACCACAACGTTTCCCTGGCGTATCCAAAGCTGTGTCGAGCCACAGCATTCCAAAAAATTTCGCCAGTCGCGTGTTGGTCTGAAGTATTGAATGTGGAGCAAAAATACCAGCCCATTGACATGAATGACATCTGAGATAGAGTTTCGGCCTCATGCCCAGGAAGAAGCGGGACAATTGCATTCGATTGCGTGGGGTTCGTCATAACAACCTCAAGAATTTTGATTTGGATATTCCACTTGGCAAGCTGGTGGTGGTGACCGGATTGAGTGGGTCGGGAAAAAGTTCGCTGGCTTTTGATACGCTTTATGCCGAGGGGCAGCGTCGTTATATCGAAACGTTCACGCCTTACGCCCGCCAGTTTTTCGATCGAATGGACAAACCCAAGGTCGATCGTATTGAGGGCATCCCGCCTGCCATTGCGATTGAACAACGCAATGCTGTCAAGACCACCCGATCCACCATAGGGACCATGACCGAGATTTGCGATCACGCCAAGGTGTTATGGGCGCAAAAAGCAGAGTTGTTTTGTTCGGAATGCGGGGAGGTGGTGCGTGAGGAGGATCCTGGCTTTGTTTGGAAACATTGGTCCGAAGCTGCACCGGGTGAAACGGTGATGGTGACCTTTGATGTGCCCTTAAGTTCCAAGCTTAGTTTGAGTGAATCGCTTGGTTTGGTAGAGCAGCAGGGATTCAGGCGTTTGCTGGTTGATGACGAACCCATGCGCCTGGAGGAATCGCTGCCTTCCTTGGAAGGGTTGAAACCTAAACACCTGACAATTGTGCAGGACAGGCTGCGTCTGGACGCCAAATCGCGCTCCAGATTTGTGGAGGCTTGTGAACAGGCTTATCATTTTGGGAAAGGACATTTAACGGTTCGGGTTTTTGAGAGGGATTATCGTAAGGAGTCCCGCATGAAACGTCATTCGCTCCACCGGCATTGTTCGCATTGTGATCTGGATTACCGGGAGCCGACGCCTTCCTTGTTCAGTTTCAACAATCCCGTCGGCGCATGCCCTGAATGCAAAGGGTTTGGCCGGGTGATCACCATCGACCTTATGTCGGCGATTCCAGATACCCGGCTTTCCATAGCTGACGGAGTTGTCAAACCTTGGCAGACCGGACATGGGGTGGAATGTCAGAATGATCTGATCTCTTTCTGTCGCAAGCGCAAGGTTCCCACAAACGTGCCCTTTGAAAAAATGTCGGAGGATTTGCAGGCATGGGTGCTGGAAGGGGATCCGGATTACGGGAAGGATGCGGAGCATCAGTGGCCGAAGGCCTGGTATGGAGTGAAGGGTTATTTTCGGTGGTTGGAATCAAAGTCTTACAAGATGCATGTACGCGTGTTGTTGGCGCGTTATCGCACCTATAAGCTTTGTCCTTCTTGCCATGGCAATCGGTTAAAGCCGGATGCTTTGAATTACCGCATGCCGTTGGAAGGTGCTTCAAAGCACGGAATATCGTTGCCTGAATTTTATCGGCTTCCTTTGGGGGAAGCGTTGCGCGCGTTACAATCCTGGCGGGATCGATTCAAACCCAAATCGACCGAACCCCTCGGTTTGGTGTTGGATGAGATACAGTCGCGTTTGGCGTTCATGGTGGAGCTTGGGTTGGATTACCTCACTTTGGACCGACCGACGCGCAGTCTTTCCGGTGGGGAAACCGAACGAGTGAATCTAACCAGTTGCCTTGGCACGCGTCTCGTCAATACACTTTACGTGTTGGACGAACCCAGTGTAGGGCTTCATCCGCGTGATACGGATCGGCTTATTCAAATCCTGCAACAACTGCGTGATCTGGGAAACACGGTTGTGGTGGTGGAGCACGAGGCGAAGATGATGGAAGCTGCGGATCAGATCATCGACATCGGTCCGGGGCACGGCGAATCCGGGGGCAATGTGGTGTTTCAAGGGACTGTTTCGAAACTTCTCGAATCGGCTCAATCGTTGACGGGTAAATACCTCTCTGGTCATCTGAACATCGATGCGTTCCGTGCGCGTCCGGTGAATCCGAGGTCGAAATCCGGTTGGTTGCGAATCGAGCATGCCTGCAAGTTTAATCTCAAAGACCTGTCTGTTGCCATCCCTTTGAATCGATTGGTTTGCATCACCGGTGTCAGTGGGTCTGGCAAAACGACCTTGGTGCGTGAGGTGTTGATTCCTTTATTAAAGGATAGTTTGAATCAGGATTTGACGCTCGAGAAAACGTTTGATGATGAGGATTCGGATTTGTCGGAATCCGATGCCGGTTCAAAAGCTGCAAAACTTAGGGGTGCTAAAGCGATCGATGAAACGGTGCTGGTGGATCAGTCTCCCATCGGGCGAACGCCGCGATCCAATCCGGCAGTGTACATCGGGGCGTTCGATTCCATAAGAGAGCTGTTTGCTCAGACGAACGATGCTAAGAAAAAGAAACTCAAACCGGGCAACTTCAGTTTTAATTCCAAGACCGGACAGTGCCAGCACTGCAAGGGGGTGGCTTTTGAGAAGATCGAGATGCAGTTTTTAAGCGACATTTTCATCCGCTGTCCCGAGTGCGAAGGGCGTCGCTATCGACCGCAGATTTTGGAGATCAAGCTTGCTGAGGAAAGCGAAAGCAGATCGAAGAAACCGCGCCGTTCCTGGAGCATTGCCGATCTGTTGGAAGCGACGGTGGATGAGGTGTTGGATTTCCTCCAATCCCTTCCCGAATCACGTCATGCTCAAAAGGCGGGGTATGGGCTGGAATGGCTGCAAAGGGCGGGATTGGGCTATTTGCAACTGGGTCAACCGGTCAATACTTTGAGTGGAGGGGAAAGCCAACGCCTCAAACTGGTCAAGCACCTCACTCAAATATCGGGCATGCGCAATGGTCCGAAGCATTGTCTGTATGTTTTTGATGAACCCACGACCGGTCTGCATTTTGAAGATGTGCGGATTCTGCTGAATTTGTTTCAGGATCTGGTGGACGCAGGCCATTCGGTCATCATGATCGAGCATCACATCGATGTGATCAGGAGTTCCGATTGGATTCTGGATCTGGGCCCGGAGGGTGGTGATGGCGGTGGTGAACTGGTGGTGTGCGGGGCTCCGGAAACGGTCAAGAAATGCAAAGGGAGTTTCACGGGGATGGCGTTGCGGGAATTGGATTAATGCCTGAAAAACTGGGGAAGCCTGCGAAATCCGCTTAGGATTCTTGCTACTTCAATTCCTTCATCTGAGGCGCGATTTATAATCAAGTAATTGCGAACCGGAAAACTCCTAATACCTGCACCTAAATCCAACTTGAGCATTCCAATCTCAGGAAACAACGCCAAAAACTCACATTTCTTCTTTATTGTTAAAACAAACTTTACCGCTGCTTTAGGATTGTCCAGAGCGATGTAGTTTAAAATGTCATCAAGATCTTGTTCCGCCAACCTGGTAAAAGTTGGCCGCTTCATTTGGGATCAGCAATTGATTTAGCTTTTGCAAGTAATCTCTGAAACATAGCGTCACCTTCTACGACCATCCCTTTATTCAGTTGATCAATTCCGGCTTGAACCTTTTGGTGGATGTCAGGGATTTGCTGAGTAAGAAAAAACTCGTGCACTTTTTGTTGTTCGGATGCAGGTAGACTTTGTATGTCACTAATAATTGTTTCCGCATTCATCATGATTCCAAAGATAGACTTTGTGTTCCTTAATTGCAATATTCATTCACTCCTCACTTCGCCATCAAATGCCCATCATAGCCTTCCTTGATGAGAAACCGCCAGGCTTCCAGAACGGATTCCGGCATTTCCTGTTCGGTTTGGTATCCGAGTTTGGGGTATTCAATGATGCGCTCCAGGTCGCCGACCATGATTTCGGTGACGAGTTCCTGGGTGATGTCAGCGTTGCAATATTGGTGGAAACTGAGTTGAGGTGATGTGATCTGCCATTCGATTTCCGTCCATTGCTTGCAAAGGGAAGCGTAGGCGCGGCGCTCCATGTAAGGTTTTTGGATGGCGATGGCTTTCTCGATTTGAATGCCTTTTTCTTTCAGAAGCGCTTTGGAGTTTCGGATGTTTTCCCCGGTGTTGGTGGCGTTGGGTTCTTTGAGAATGGCTTCCGCCGGGACGCCGCATTCCATGGCTCGTTCGGAAATGAGTTCGGCTTCCGGCTTTTCAAAGACGCCATCGGTCCAGTTTCCATATCCACCGGTGAATAACAGCAGAGGAGCCATGCCCGCGTGATAAAGTTCTGCCGCGCGGTCACCGACGCGCAAATCGTGGCTTCCGAGGATCAGGATCATTTCAGCTGGTTCGACAGGCCTTTTCAGGCAATGATAATCCCAGATCACCAAAGAAGCCGCTTCGATTTCATTGTTCCATGGCAAAGATTCCGACATGCGGGCAATTTGCCAAGCGCGGGAGGGGGGAGTCGAATCAAAATGCGAGCGAATTGAATTGGTTTCGGGTAGGGCTGAGCTGCTGCTCGGCCGGTGTTGTGTCCGAATGCCACCATAAGTCTTCATACCCCTCAGCGCGCTGACGGATCCGCGGCAGCGGGTTCCCCACAGGTAGATCGTATCGTCCCGATGCGCCCCTTATGGCATCCGAGAGTAATGATGTCATCCAAAGGAAAGCGCCGGCGCATCTGAACGATAAATTCCTTTGTTTATATTCGAATGCAGATCGGGATTTCGAGAATTGTAGGCTTCCCGAAACGGCAAGGGATCGGAGTTTGAACACCCCAAGGGCGCGCCAGGGACGGCACGCACTACCTGAAGTGTCCGAATAGGATCGCTGGTTTGCACATATCTGTAAGCTTGGTTTGCAATTGCGCGCTATTGTCGTCAACATTTCGGAAATGACGCGTCGGAAGGAAAATATCTTGATTCTTGTGTCCACGGTGGTGGCTTTGTCGTTGCTCACCTGGTGGCGTGCCAGTGTGTTGACGATGCAGAAGGATACCGGACCATTGCCCGAAGGTCAGCGATCTCTGAAAGCGGTCGAAATGTATGTGGAATCCGGAATTGGCGAGATGTTCAAGGAACTGATGACGGCTTACGAATTGGCTCATGGTATACAAGTCAAACGGATTCCCCTGCAGACAGGTTCGGTTCCCGAGGTGACATTGCCTGATTTGAATGCGTCGCGCATTATCCTGTTGAGTGAATCCCAACGTGGGCTGTGGGAACAATTGCCCAAACCTTGGGAGGAACATCCGATTTTACCAGACGAAGAATTGTTGCCGGAAGGCAAGGTTCGATGGTTTCTCGTTCATTTTCCCGAGTCCAAAGCCGATCCGAATGTCATGGAAGTCATTGAATATCTCACCGGCGAGACACAGGTTGACTTGCTCTATGGCAGGAAATCCCGGTAGAGTTCTTCATCAATCAAGAAACACATGCACAACAACAGTCGATTACTTTTTGAAACCTACGCCCAGAGTTATTTCAAGGATGCCGAACGTATTCTTGAAATCGGGCCGTCTGATTTCCCGTCTCCCTACTGCAAGCTTGCCACCGGTGGATCGGGTCAATGGGACACATTGGATATCACCGATGACGAACGGCTTACTTACCGAAACGTTGATCCTTATACGTTTCCGATCGAAGACGAATCTTATGATCTGGTGTTTTCCGCGCAAGTGTTTGAGCATGTTCCCAAGATTTGGGCGTGGATGAAGGAACTGGCGCGTATTACCAAAAAGGGCGGTTTGGTCATCACCTTGAATCCGGTCAGTTGGCCTTACCACGAACATCCCCAGGATTGCTGGCGCGCGTATCCGGATGGGATGCGGGCTGTTTCTGAGGAGGCGGGTTTGGAAGTGGTGCTTTCCAAGTGCGAGAGTATCGAGTCCAAAGGCATCAAAAAAGTGGTCCCTGGCATCGGTATGGAATGGCAGAGCAAGAAGCGTATTTTGATATCGAAGCTGCTGGCGCCACTGGGATTTCCGATGGAAGCAGCCTTCGATACGGTGACGGTTGCTCGCAAGTCCTGATCCAAGCTGATTGGCTCTACTCATTTTCCGTGATGGATCGAGAATCTGTAAAAGAAGAGTATATCAAAGACCGCCGAGCCATGAGCTTTGCGGGCTTCAAGCGAGAGGTCCTGGGATATCTCGTGCGACAGACGCCATGCGAAGGCAAAGGAGGAGGTTGGGTATATTTCCCGCAGTTTGACGAACGGGACGCGGATCGAATCATCGAGGAACAGATTGAATTCTTCCGGAATGCCGGTCTTGAGTTTGAATGGAAGGTGTATGATTTCGATCAACCGGATTCACTTGCTCAAAAGTTGGTTCAACATGGTTTCAGTCAGGGAGAACCCGAACATTTGATGGTGTTCGATCTTGAGAAGACTCCGCCCAGCTCGTTCGCATTGCATGGAGGGATTCGTATCGAAGCGGTTCAAGGTAACGAAGATTTTCAGTCCGTGCGGCGTTTACAGGAGGAAATATGGGATCGGGATCTCGCATGGCTTTTTGACTACATTGCCGGGAACTCGGATATTTTTTCCTGTTACGTGGCCAGGAAAGGAGACGAGGTTGTCGGATCCGGATGGGTGGAGTATTTACCCGGATCTCCGTTTCCCGAACTGCATGGGGGAGCCGTGATTCCGAGACTTCGCCAAAAAGGGATCTATTCTGCGTTGCTGACCACGCGTTTAAAGGAAGCTGCGACCAAAGGCCATCGATATCTGTCGGTGGATGCCGCTCCGATGAGTAAACCGATCCTTGAGCGCAAGGGGTTTGTCAGTCTGGCTGTGACCTGGCCGTATAGTCTGGGTGCAGGGGGCTAGTCTACCCTCATCAATCCACGAGGGCACATTCGACGTTTAGGCTCAGGTTTGCAGCATTTTAACCCGACTGGGGCATGTGGAGGGTGTTCAGAGCGGTGCTGTACAACACGTTTCAGAGTGCTTTGGCGTTGGTTTGCGTTCTTGGGCGGGGGGCGG
>JAQCFT010000234.1 GCA_027619545.1 Verrucomicrobiota bacterium
CGAACCTGAAAAAGTCCCCGCCTGATCAGTACACGTTTTATTCAGATACTGAAACTGACGGAATTCTCACACCCCAGCCACTGATTGCTCAGGATTACCAGCAAATGTTCAAAATCGGCCTCATTTCAGATACCCACGGATTTCTGGATCCCCGTATCCGGCGCTGTTTCAAAGGTGTGGATCACATCCTGCACGGCGGGGATATCGGTTTTCCCTGGTTATTGCTGGATCTGGAACGTATCGCCCCGGTTACCGCCGTGCTCGGGAACACGGACTACGATGTTCCGGTGCGAGAAACCGAGACGGTGGAACTGGCTGGTTTTAAAATTCTTGTGCATCATATCGTCAACCTGCCAACGCCGGACATGATGATTCGGGAACGGATTGAGCGTACCCGGCCGGACATGGTCGTGTTCGGTCATACGCACCGGGCCCATCTGGAAACCCTGGGCAGCACGATTTATGTGAATCCCGGATACGCCGGTCGCCCCAAACCAGGGGTTAGACGATCTGTTGCCATCCTTGAATGCCAGGGAAAAACTCCTGTCGTAAGATTCATTGATCTCGATGCCTCAACTGACGGGCAGGAGGAGTAGGCTCCTCCTGTTTTATCAGGATGGGATTGAATAATATCACAGACCACTCGTCAGATGATCGTTCGGTGCCAACTTCCGGTGTAACCACGCTGGCTGCATCGGAGTCTATCTGGTTATTGCTTTGGTGTCGAATCCATGAAAATCAAATAGATCTGGAACAATCTATCAGACTTCATGAGACATCAATGAGGGGGCATCCGAAAGGGTGCCCCCTTTATTGTGAGTCGGAGATTAGGTGCAATCCCGCTTTCAATTGTTGTCGTGCTTGCCAAAGGTTCTGGATGAGCATGACTTTTCCTTCCTTGCCGGTGTCCGCTCCCAGTTGGCGCAGGTCCCAATCCAGATGAGGAAACAGGGCCGTGAGCGAGCGCTCAATGCGAATGATGGGTATCAACAGGCGCAGTCGGACACCCAGGACGGGGTCTCTTCCTGGGATGCCGTCCATTTCATCCAGAAACGGGTCCAGATATTCCATTTTGACATTGAAATCTGGTTGAGTGAAAAAGCGGGCTATGACGCATGCGGGATCTCCCCAACGAGCCTGGTCGAAATCGCAAAAACAAACCTTGTGCTCTGGTGTGATAATGGTGTTGTGGAAGGTGAATTCGCCCGGTGACAGGATGGCGTGTTGATCTTCCAATTCATGAGATGGATCAATGCCGCTGGTTTCACAAGTCGAAAGAAAATGTCCGATGATCCCTTGCCATCCGGGCACCAGTTCATCTTCCCAAAACGAAACCAGCGGTTGTACGTCTCTGAGTTCTTCGGGGACCCCTTGCAGCATGAAACCGTTGATGGCATCCAGCAGGTTTGACATGGATTGTTCCCTCGGAGGTGTGCCGGGTAAGCTGCCAGCTTCGGGGAGATGGCGATGTTCGTTGATGGCCGCCAGAAAGGTCCCCGCGGTAAGGGTTCGCGGCAGGTTGACTTCATCTGATCGAATGGCTCTTCCATGGAGGAGGCTGAATACTCCGATTCGATGGGAAATCTCCCAGCTCAAGGCAAACGGATTTTCATGGACTTCAGCTTCTTTGAGATATTGATAAAAATGCCGTTCGGTATCAAAGGGGTCCGCAAGGTGGGGGGGGGTGATGGGATACCATTTGAGGGCGTAGTCCAACCCCTCGTGATGGAGTTTGAAGGTGCGTTTCAATGAGCTGCCCGGCATCGGAGAGATCAGTGGATCATCTCCGATGCCGAGTGCATTCAATAAAGGTGTCGCCAGTTCACGAATCGTTTCGGGGTCCATGTTGCTCCCAACATGCGATCCATGAACCGGTTCGTCAAGGCGCTACCACCCTGAAATAGGCTTCGCTTTGATCGGCTGTGACGGTGTGGGAACTTCCTGTGGTGTCCACATTGGACCAGGGCCCATTCACAGTGGCGCTCTGCTGCAGGACACCGCCGTCACCATCCCAACTCAAGGTAACCTGAGTGCCGTCCGCGGCGATCATTAGTTCCACTTCCACTGGTTCCTCGGAAATGGTTGCCGGAACAAACATGATGTAGTTCAAGTCCACATTGCCGTCGGCGTTGATGGCCGTCAGGCGAAGGGTCTGTTCGCCGCCGTATTCCATGATCAGGTCACGTCCGCTTTCATCTTTCAATGGGAAGAATTTGTAAGCACCGCCGGTGCCGGTGACGTTGAACTGCCCGATGGCGGTTGCTGTTTGGTTGGCGCTGGTGGGGTTGTTGACCGATCCCAAGCCGATGGTTTGATCGCCACGACCGCGTGCTCTCAGCAGGACCTGATAAGTGCCTTGAGGGATGTTGCGGGTGTAGTTGTACCATTCATCCGTGTTGACGCGTTCCACATCGTAATCCCTGACGTTGTCGCCTGCGTCGGTGAACTTGCCCCGCAGTGCGTCACCGGATACCCAGGTGTCAACCAGTTCATCCTTGAAGGAACCTGGGCCGAAGCGGAATCCATTGTCCAGAAAGGCCTGAAAATCGGCATCTTCATCAGTGGGGCGATCGTCGGCAAAATCGTCGTTTGCGTCCACGCCGATTTCACTGACGCGATCGAAATAGCAATTGGCTGTGGAACCGCCCGGGGTGTCGCAGGGAACTGGATTGGCAAAGAATTCGCCACCGTCGAAGTTGAAGTCCTCTGCCTCAATGGAGTAATTGTCCAACGAGATGGTGTCGAAAGAGAATTCAAACGAATAGCTGCGGCCTTTACTGTCGGTTGCGCCGATTTTGCCGTTGTAAACTTTGTTCTTTTCCAGGCCGGTAAAACTGCCTGTCCAGCCTGTCACAGAACCATCGATGGTGGTGCTGCCAATGATGCTCCTTCCGTTGAGTTCGAGCGTTATGTCGGATTTGGCCACCGTCGCGTCGCCTTGTGGGGTGATGGTGAATTCGATGGGAGTGTCTTCTGAGACCAGTTCGGCCCCTTCAATGTTGTTGGTGATTTCTACAGAAGGTGGTCCATCCACGTCCCGACCGGCGGCCAGAGCCTGGATCTCTTCGACACTCAAAGCGCGACTATAGATGCGTACCTCGTCCACGCGACCTTCCATCAGGCGAGCTCCGTTGATATCCGGAAAGTAACCACCACCAATGGTGACGGGTACCGCGCCTTGTTCGGGGTCAATCAATGTTTCGACCGGGTTGCCGACACCCCCGTTTTTATTTTCAAGCACCCCATCAACGTAGTGATCCACATCGCCAACCGCAGCAAGGATACCGTCTTCGTTGGCGTCCACGTCGGGATCGAATACGGAAATAAAGTGATGCCATTCGCCGTCGTTTACGGGGATCGTGTTGCCGAAATTATTGCCACCCTGGTTCTCCGTACGGAGGAATTGTTGGACATTTCCATCCGCATCGGTGCCGCCATTGAATTTGAAGTGCCAGCGTTGACGTCCAGCATGAACACCCCATCCCATGATGGCCCCCACAGAGCTTGAATTGGCGGCCTGCCAATCTGTTTTGACCCACATGGAAATGGTTCGGGGATTGGCATCGCCGATGCCATAATACTCGAAAGGGGAGTGCAACATATAGGAGCTATCAAACTTGACGGAACCGCCGAATTTGCCCCCTGACCAATCGATCATGGCTCCTGGAAAAAGATTTTCTTCGGGAACGGCTTCGCGATCATTGCCGGAAGTGTCGTTGGCCATGTTGCCGGAACCTTCGTCGAAACTCCAGTAAACTTCCAGCCCATCTCTCAGGTTCTGTGACTGGGTGGCAGGGATTGCCATGAGCGCACTGAGCGCAACCGTTGTCATGGCAACAGGAAATGTGTGTTGTCTTTTCATAATTCAGTTGTTTTGGGAAACAGAAGAATTATGAAAACAACTCTTTTAATGAGCAAGCTCATTCCATTGGTCAAGAGCACACAGGCAGACCGGATCGAGCCAATCCACCCTTGCTGGCAGATCGATGCGAATGTTGGGAATTGCTTGCGCCGCGGTTTTCCTCCGGGAGGTGTCATGCCGGAAAAAAAGCCACAAGGATTGCACTCCACAACAACACGCTCAATCCGGCAAATGCCTCAAGGCGCGCGTCAACCCCCCTTGCCGAAATGATAGTCCTAATCCTAATCTTACTCCTCGTGCCCGTCCTCCTCTTCTTCCTTCCTGGCCTCTTCAAGCTGCTTATGCCAAGCCTCGATTCTGGGTGTTTTGCTCTCAACATCCTTGATGAGTTTGCGGACATCCTCCGGACTTCTGGTGACGACGGGACGGAGGAAAACCATCAGTTCCACATCCCGTTCCACTTTGTCCCGTTTTTTGAAAGCATATCCAAGGATGGGAATATCTCCCAAAAGCGGGACTTTGCGGACGACTTCCGTGGTCTCCTGTTGAATGATTCCCCCAAGGACCAGTGTTTCGCCGCTCTTGACCACCATGTCGGTCTTGAAACTGCGAGTGTCCAGAATGGCACCCCCGAAGAGGCTTTCCCCGCTTCGTATATTGGAGGATTCCACACGTATCTTCAACGCGACTTCCTCAGAGTTGTTGATATGTGGCGTCACTTCCAGAATGATACCTACATCGCGGTAATTGAAAGTGTCGTTGCGGCCGCCTTCGCGGGTGTTGAGTGAACCCTCGATGAAGGGAACCCGGGCACCCACGAACAGTTTGCCAAGTTCGTTGTCCGACACGTTGATCTTGGGTTCGGCCATGACATTGGCATCGCTGTTCTTTCTCAGGAACTGCACTAATACGTCCAGATTAATGGTGGAGTCCAGGACCCCGCTTTTCAAGCTTCCCGCTGTTCCGCCCCCGGCAAAGACCTTGGTGAAATTGGCGAGGGAAGCTGTTTGGAGGGAACCGTCCATATCATCCGAATCAAACACCTGCGTGCCATCCGGTGACCAGCGCATACCTAGTTGGTCCCGGAAATCGCTGGAGACCTCGACAATTTTGGCTTCGATGAGCACTTGTGCGGTCGGGGTGTCCAGTTCGTTCACCAATTTGAGCACTTGTGGTAAAAAATGAACATTGGACGTGATCAATAGCGAATTCGTTCGTGCATCTGGAACAACGCGAACCCTTCCAATCAGATCGCTCACCGGGCGGCTGACAGTTTGGGTTCCGAAACCACGTGCGTTGTCTTGTTGTCCTCCCAACCATGGGAAGTAGGCATCTTCTTCTTTATCCTGCTCCAGTTCGAATGAGTTTTGACCGCCATTCGGATTGTTCGGATTGTTTGGGTTGTTGTTCTGTGGTTGATTGGGTTGGTTCTGACTGGGGCGAATGGGGGGAGCGCCTCCTTTTGCGAACAGGATATTGACGTTGTTTGCCAGCTTGATGGAGTTGGCGAAATTCAACGGAACTCGCAGTGTTGTTTCACCCGCACTTGATGGTACGTCGAGTTGTTTCAGCACGTTCTCCACCACGGTCATGTTTTCCACTGAATTGGATGTGACAATAATCGAATTCGAGTAAGGCTCGCTGGTGATCTGGAGTTTGCCCATCAGGCGCCCGGTGTTGTTGGAGTTGGAGCTGTTAGAGTTGTATCCGTAGTAATAAACGTTGAAGTAATCCCGTGAGTTATCTTCCTGGATGAACAGTTCGTTCAACACCTCTTCGATGTCGACGGCACTGACGAATTTTAATTGAAAAATGCGTGGCACCAGGCTGTCGTCCGTGATGGGTTCGTCCAGGGACTTGATCATTTCCTCGATGCCGTCCAGTGATGCGGGCGGGGCTTGGACGATGACTGTGTTGCGCCGAATATCGGCGACAAAACTGGGTTTTTTCTCCGAGCTGCCGCCTCGACTGGAACCATAATTGTAAACGTAGGTATAACGTGAAGAACTTCCAGTGCCGCCCTGGTAGAGTTCACGAAGCTGTTCGGAGACATCCGTCGCGTCCGCATTATTCAGTTGGAAGGCTTTGATCACTGTCTCCTGTGCGTCTTCGTTGTCCAGATGTCGGATCAGTTCCTGCATGGATTCAAAGTTCGATTCGCTGGAAAGAACGATCAGCGAATTGGATCGGCTGTTTGCCGTGACTTCAATGGTTTCCTTCAGGGAGGTGCCACTGAGTCTTTCATACAGGGGTGCGATTTCACGCATGAGTTCCTGGCTGTCCACATGTATCAACGGGATCACACGCACCGCCACATCGGTGGGTTTTTCAGAGTCGAGGATCAAGACAAGACGTTTGATTTCACTCATCCGCGCTTTTGGGCAGGAGACAATCAAGCGATTCGTCGTTGTATCAGCCCACAAACGTGTGTCTTGTGATCCATTGTTTTCGCTGGATCTTGAGGATGAACTTCGTCGGTAGTAGGAGGAAGATGAAGATGAGGAACGGCTGGGAGGCGCTGTGACACCATTGAGGATGCCACCCAACAGTCCTGATAACTCCTCAGCTTCGGCATACTTCAATTCAAAGATTTCAATCACGGAATCGGATGGAGAGAGCACATCCAATTCCTGTATCAATTCACTCAATAACTGGATGTTTTGAGCGAAATCCGTTGCGATCACCTTGTTGGCTTCGTCGTCGGTCTCGATGGTGCCGGTTTTGGAAAGGATGTTTTTGAGCTTCTCCTTGAGCTGACTGGATTTGATGTTGTTCAACTGAAAGACGCGGACGACAGGCTGGCGGCTTTCGGTTGTTTCATCATTGTCTGAATCAATCAGGGTGGGACTGATTTTCGGTTGTTGTCCTTCCGGCAGGATGAAGATGGATTTGGTGGATTCAATGGCGTTGAACCCTTCCAAAGCAAGGGCCTGGTACACCAGTTCGATGGCCGAGCGTTTGCTCATTTTGAGCGTGCTGATGATGGTCAGTTTGCAGTTGACCTGTGGGTGTTTGACGATGCTTTTCCCGGTGGTTTCTGCGAGCCATTGACTGATCATGTCGATGTTGGCTTGTTTGAAACTCAAGAGGATGCCTTCGTCCTTTTTCTTATCTTCCTGTTTGTCCTCATTGGTTGTCCCGGAAGGCATGTCTGTATTCGATGGTGCTGTTTCATCATCAGATTTCAGTTCGGGTGCCGGGGAGGAAGGTGTCGTCTCCTCGCCGGATACGGAGCTGGCCGTATCGCTATCCTTGGACGGAGTTGATGCTTCATCCGCTTTGGCGTTGCCTGATTCCGAGGGCGGGGTGGTGTCCGGTGTGACATTGACAGCGTTGGCCTGTTCCGTGTTGGGTGGAATCACCGGAGCATTTTGAGCTTCTAATCCTTCATTGGCTGGGCGAAGGGAAATGAACAGCAAAAGCACCAGAATCGCGCATCCGGCGAGACCGGCTTTCATTTGGTTGGGAGTGGGTGTTTTCATAAACTGAAGTCTTATTGATTGTTTGAAGGCATCAGGGATTCGCTTCCGATGCCCGAAAAAATGGATAATTCACTGGTTTGGCCTTCGTGCTCCACCAGTACGCGGTTGGAGCCGACCCGGAGGACTTTGACGCCGTTCAGGGATTCTCCTTCCTTGATTTTTTCGGTTTGCCCAGTCGGCGTTTGCAGAAAGGCATAGGGTTCGGCAATACCGATCAGGGCCATGGGGGGCGGCTTGGGGGTTCTTCCCAGAATGCCGCTCTCCTCAAGTTTGGCCGATCTTTTCTCAATGTCCGGTGGCAGGTCGTCCATTTGGTTGTTGCTCCTTCCCGGAAGGCTACCGCCGGATTTGTCTTTATCGGGCTCCTGGGCGGGAGTTGGTTCAGAAGCGTTCAACTGGATGGGGTGGATATCCTGCAAGGGCGATTTGCGGAACAGCATTTGTGCGATCGGCCACAAGGCCAAAACGCAAAGCAGAATGGCGGCCCCTTTGAATCCTTTTTGCCATTTGTCATGCATTGCCGCCTCCCGGTTTTTTCCACTTTTGATAGTCCAGGAGGATCACCTCGGCGGACCATTGAACTTCGCCTGGCTTGCGCTTTTCCGCGCGCACTGTGAAG
>JAQCFT010000235.1 GCA_027619545.1 Verrucomicrobiota bacterium
CCATTCGGTAGCGACCAATAATTCCACCCGTCCATCCCCATCGACATCCGACCAGACGGCCTGCTTCGACAACCAAAATTGTTTCATGGCAGCAGGCGTTTGATCGTTCCACTTGCCATCCTCATTGATGAGCAAGTAACCGGGTGAACCCACCGGATACTTACCTGGTACAGGCCCACCACCCAGGTATAGATCCAAATCACCATCCTGATCCACATCCCCTGCGGCCAGGCACCCCACTACGGGCAGCACAGGCGGAAAGGTCTGAGGTGGGGATTCACTGAGTTCACCTTTGCCGTCATTCAAATAGAGGGTAATGCCGGGCACATTGGCGGTCGGATTGGGCATCGGGGTACATTTCACCAAAAACAAATCCAAATCCCCGTCTCCATCGGCGTCAGCAAATAGAGCATCCGAATCATAACAAGTTTGCGTGGCCATGTCGGTTGGCAGTGGGGATTTTTTGAAAGCCCCATCATCCTGTCTCAGGAAAATGCTACCGGCATGCCCAAGTCCGGCGCCAATGAACGCATCCTGGTCCCCGTCTCCGTCCAGATCTCCCCAAGCCATCGCAAAATGGGTTTTGGAGGGCTGATGTGGCAACAGAGGTTGCATCGAAAAATCGTCAAAATCCTGGGCAGGGTAATCCAAAGCATTCTCGAGAGGAGAGGAGTGAAACCACGGCGCTTTAGACTGCCATGGCATTGCGGTTTCGCTTGATTCATCATTCGATCCCGTTTCATGAATCACATGACGATGATTTGCCGGAAGATTGGAAAAGATTTGTACCACACCACTGGGCCAACGAACCGTGAGCTTGTCCACTTGCGCCGCAGTGCCCAATCCAAAATGAACCATCGGCTCGCTGCCCGATAACCAGGCGCGCCCTGCAACGATGTGCCGGGATTGTTTCAACCCTCCGGCTTCCAGATAAAGAGACGCACCCACACCATGCTTGTTGCTTTGATCACCCACCAGCCGAATGCTGACACGGTTGTAATCAACGCTTTGATTGCGGAGCAATTGAAGCGGGCCATCGGCATTGTTCAACACCATGTCCAAATCGCCGTCGTTATCGAAATCCGCAGTCGCCGCGCCAAAGGTCACCCCGACATGGTTCAGTCCCCAGTCGGCGCTGACGTTTTGAAATTTCAATTCCCCTTGATTACGAAAAGCAAAATTGGCCTCCTTGCGCACTCCCTGCTTCGACCACCAATCGGCCCATTCCGGAGTGCCGCCTTTCAATGTGTGATCCGCATAATTGGCCAGATCCGAATGCTGAACATCCCGTAACATGCCGTTGGTGAACAAGACATCCACCCGACCATCCAAATCAAAATCTTCCATCCTCGGCGCCCAGGTCCAATCGGTGGCGGCCATACCGGTCAGAAAAGCTGCTTCCATGAAGCTTCCTGTACCGGTGTTCAGATAAACCGTGTTGCGCGAGTATTGTCGTGGTTCGGCGAAATTCAGGAACCAGTCCTTACGGCTGCTCTCCCCCATCATGACCTGTCGACGATAATGTGTGGATCCCATCATGTCGCAGGCAATCAGGTCCATCCAACCGTTGTTATCAAGATCCCCGATGTCCACCCCCATCGAAGACCATGGAGTGTGAGGCATGGAATCGACGATGACGTCTTTGAATGTTCCGTCGCCCTGGTTCAAATACAACATATCCGGCCCCAGATAATCATTGGCCACATATAAATCCGGGTAACGATCCTGATTGTAATCCCACCAAATGGCGCCAAGTGTCAGGTAGGGACCATCGATGCCCGCCTCCTTTGTTATTTCAGTAAACTTGTCGCCGTCATTGCGGAACAGGTGATCGTATTGACCGTTTTCTGAGGGGTGGGCTTTTTCTCCCGGCAGATAGATCAAACTCCAATATTCTTTCAATTCATCGGGCACGACCGGTTTATTTCCTTCGAACCGCACCTGAAACTTCACTCCCGACGGAGGCGGCACGGCGGTGGTGGCCAGGTAGCCGTCCAAATCGCCATCCAAATCCATGTCCGCAAAAAACATCTGCATGCTCCCCCCGTTGTAATCGAGCCCATACTGTTTCGCGCTTTCAACGAACTTCGTATCTCCATTGCTATCCGGATCCGGTCCCATGTTAAGATAAAGCCGGTTGGGCATGCGATAACCACAAACATAAAGGTCCAGACGGCCGTCGTTATTGACATCGACAATATTCGCTCCGGAAGCCCAGAAGCCTGCCTGGCTCAGGCCCCATTTGCCCGTTACATCCTCAAACTTGAATCCGCCAAGGTTGTGATAAAGTCGACTCCCCCCCAAAGGGCTGGCCACAAAAAAATCCGCCCAACCATCTCCGTCCACATCTCCCGTAGCAATTCCACCCAAGGTAGCGAGTTGCAGAAGTTCCCTGAATCTCTGAGCCACATCCGGAAGAGTCATCTCATAGTTCACACCTGATTTTGAGGAATCCACCAACTCAAAAAGCGTTTTGGAAGCGCTGGAACCTGACAAGGGTTTCAAGGGTTCCGTTTTGAAATCGGCAGCATGGGAAAACGTATGCAAACAAAAAATCAGCGCCACCCGGCATGTCCGTGAGACAAGCTGAGATAAGGAAGGCGTTAAAATGGAATCGAGACATGATTCATGGTTCTGATTCAATCTGTCTGGAAGTGGACTCATTTCTAAAGGGTGTGACTCAATATGCAAACTGCCTTGATCAGGAACAAGCGAAAAGGAAGATCCTGCTCCAACTCAAGATTTGCGTTTTACAAAATAACAGGTCTTTTCTCATGGAGAGAATTGGAAATTCATGAACAATATAACCCAACAGAACATTCCACAACATGCTTACCTGCCTTCCTCAATCACTATGCTCATGGGATTTCCGAGTGGTCCGTTCCGGTGAGTCGATCGCGTCCATCAAGACACATTTTCTCACCGAACAAGGTTCCATTCATCTCCAAAACCAGGAATGGACGATCCGAAAAATAAGTTTCATCAGTGGTCAATGGACTCTGGAACGGGACGGAAACATCCTGGGAAAGGCGCACAAGCAAAATATTTTCCGCCGAACATTCGATGTGGAATTCGAAAACTCTCAATGGATACTAAAAGCCAAGTCCGCCTTTGGACGCGGGTTTGAAATTCTTCATAACAATCGCCCCATTGGCATGATCGACCCAGTGCATACCTTCACAAGAAGAGCCACGATAAGCTGCCCGGAAGAACTCCCTCTTCCCACACAATTGTTCTGCTTCTGGCTGGCTATGATCACCTGGAGACGTGCCCAAAACAGCAATGGAGGCGCCTGAGACCACCCTACTCCTGGTGACGTTTCCTGTACTGCAACGGAGTCATCCCCATCTGCTTGCGAAATTGAAGTGTAAATGAACTCTGATCATAAAATCCCAAATCCAATGCGATTTCCATGATCTTCTTTGGAGAACAGGTCAATTCACTGCAAGCGGTCTTCAAGCGGAGTTTCATGATAAACTCCTGGGGACTCATCTTGAGTGTTTCCTGAAATTTGCGATCCAGTTGTCTGGCGGAGAGATTGACCGTTTCCGCCACGGTCTGCACAGTGATTTTCCGCCGGAAATGTTTCTGAATGTATTCAATCGCCGGTTCAATCTGCAGATAAGGCTGCAAAAACTCCTTACCGTATTGATAACTCTGGGTAGTACCCATGAGACCAATGATTCGGTTTTGCTTGTCAAATACCGGGAGTTTGTTGGTCATGTACCAGTCGGGAAGTCCATCGGTATTGATGAATAATTCGATGATTTTCAGCTTTGGTTTGCCATGCTCCATCACCCAGGCATCATCCCGGCGAAAGTTGTCAGCCAGAGATTTGGGAAACAAATCAAAATCCGTCTTCCCTATAATATCCACTTCATCTTGAAAACCAAGCCGTTCCAAAAATGAGTGATTGGCAAAAATGAGTTCGAAATCTTTATTTTTGGCGAAGAAAGACACCCCCGGCAGGTGGTCGAAAAGCATATAAAACGCACTCTGTGCGGCAACTTGCTCAAGGAAAGCAGATTGTTTTGGGTCATAACTCACAGCAATAATGTCTGATTATTCATAAATCGCGTCCGACTCTGCCAAGACCTGGGTTCCCCTTTCTGATATAAGTTACAGAATCCCTTTGCAAGATTTGCTTGAAAAGACCTGGGCAACGTCTTCACTGAAGACTTCCCCACAGGTACGACATTTTCTAGCAACACGCTGTAAGTGTATTTGTTACAGCCAGGAAACTTTTAACGCAAACACATGCATATGAACATAAAACGTCAAACAAAGATGTTGAGTTTGGCGCTGGCAATCATGGCGGCACTGTTCGCCTCGAATGCGCGCGCTGAGTTGAAGCATCGCTACAGTTTTACCAATTCCGCTGCTGACAGCGTGAATGGTGCTGATGGCGAATTGGTTAATAACACAGGGAATGCCACCTATACCGACGGGCAACTCGTCATGGGGAACAATGGCACCCAGAACTCCGGCAGTGACACGGGCGACTATGTCGACCTGCCAAACGGTATCATCAGCGACCTGGTAGGCGCCAATGATCAGGCCAATTTCACCATGGAAGTCTGGTTCACCTGGACCGGCGCCGGTGACTGGCAGCGCATTTGGGACATGGGAACCTCCATTGGAGGTGAAGATGTGTCGGACAGTGGGGACCTGACCGCTCAATTGTTCACCACCCCTCAAGCCGGTGGTGGCGGCGTCCGTGCAGCATGGCGCGGTCAAGGTGGCGGAGAAACCAGCGTCACCCGTCAACCTTCCGCGAGCGCCAATGAAGAACATCACCTGGCTTTCGTTTGGGATGAAGCCAACACCACTGCAACGATGTACTTTGATGGGGTCAACGCCGGAGAAAATACCGCGACCGCAATCACCATTGCGAACGATGTGGCCGGCAACGACGTCAACAACTGGTTGGGCCGTTCCCAATGGGCCGGTGACAACTTGTTCGTCGGAAGCTACAACGAATTCCGCATCTATGACAACGCTCTGAGTGCTGACGATGTCGCTTCGAACTTCTTCGGCGGTGCGGACAGCACCACCGGCGGTAGCCTCGACGACATGACAGGCTTGAACGCCTCGACGGATGCTGTTTCTCTGGTCCAAGGTGAAACCGCCATTGTCAGTGCGGTTGGAGATTTTGGAGGCCGTTCATTGAATGTGACTCCCTTCGTATCTGTTTCCTCAAACAATGCCAATGTGGCCACCATCGATAGTAATGGAACAATCACTGGCGTCGGAGCTGGGGAAGCAACCATCACCTTTGCGAATGGTGCTTCCAGTGCTTCCATTCAAGTCACCGTTGCAGTTCCACCACTGCCGGAAGCTGTCTTGCGTCACCGCTACAGCTTCAGCGACGGATCCGGTTCTGACACACTTTCCGATTCTGTCGGAGACAAAGACGGTGTAGCATACAACCTAAAATTCAACAGCAACGGCAGCGCGGATTTCATCGGTGAGGACCTCGCATATGTCGACCTGCCAAACGGCATGATTTCCGAACTGGGGGACAACGCCACCGTTGAAGCCTGGGCTACTTTTGATCCAGCCGGTCAGGGCGGCTGGCAACGTGTGTTCGACTTCGGCAACACCACCGCTGGAGAAGATCCGGACGCCCCACAAGCAGGCGGCGCTGGTTACAACGGAGAAGCCACCTGGTTCTTCGCACCTCGTCGCGGCGGCATCACCGGTGCAGACGGCGGACGCACTGCCTTTGACCCAGGAGTTGGTGGAGGTGAAAATCCCACACTCGACGTTCCAAACGGAAACGGGATTGTTCCCGGAGAAGAATTCCACCTGGTGGTTACCTACAACCACACACAACGCAACACCCAGGTCTGGATCAACGGCATCAATGTTGCCGAAACAGCGGTTCTTCCTGATCGTCCCATGTCATCACTGGACGACGTCAACAACTGGATCGGACGTTCCCAGTGGGGAGGAGACGCCTTCACCACGGCAAACTACAATGAGTTCCGTATCTTCGAAGGCGTGTTGAGTCCCGTTCAAATCGCTGTCAACGACGTCACCGGGCCGAATGAAATCATCGATGATCCCGGTGCTGCGACCAGCATCAACTTGACTGCCTCCGACACCGACTTGGTTGCCGGCGGATTGCCTGCGAACTTGTCACTCAAAGTTGACTTCGAAAAGGTCAACGGTGTGGATCTTTCCTCTTCCACTCTGGCTTCATTCGAAACTTCTGATTCAAGCATTGTGCGCATCCTGACCGCACCTCTGCGAGTGATTCCCATTGGGGAGGGTTCTGCAACCGTTACTGCAAATCTTGACGGACAAACTCAGAACATCACGTTCAACGTAGCAGCAGCCGGAGACACACCACAACTGGCCCACCGCTATGAATTCGATGGCGACGCAAGCGATTCCGCCGGGGATGCCGATGGTCAACTTATTGGCGAAGGCACTTTCGAAAACGGAGGCTTGAGCCTGGATGGCAGCGGTTTCGTCGATCTGCCGGATTACCTGTTCAGCGAATACTACCTGACTGCTCCTATTGGAGGAGGTCCGGCATTGACCTTTGAAATCTTCGGTCACTGGAACGGTGGCGGCGCCTGGCAGCGCTTGCTCGACTTCGGAGACAACACATTCGGAGAAGAATGGCCTATCCCGGCCGGCACTTCCTACAACGGCACAGGTTACATGCAGATCACCCCATCCAGCGGCGCAGGCCAGTTGTTTGCGGAAGTGGTCAACGACGGAGTGACCCCTACCCTGCAGAACCCGGCCATCACCGGTCCCGGACTGGCTGCGGGACAGGACTTCTACGTCGCATTTGTTTTGGACCCTGCCAACGACGTGGCTCGCCTCTATCGTAATGGTGAGCTGGTCGGCATTCAGGCCGTTTCCGATGAGCAGGACTTCTCAGCCATCGAAGACTTCAACGTCTGGTTGGGACGCTCGAACTTCAGCGCAGATCCCGGATTCAACGGGACCTTCACCGATTTCCGAATCTGGGAAGGCGCCCTCCAGGAAGCCGACATTGCGTTGCACGCTGCTTGCGGACCGGATGCATTGGATTGTGATCCTCCCACACCATTCGAAATGGTGGCCGGTTCCACCACTGAGGTCACCGAACCCACTGTGGTAAACTTCGGCAACCTCGGTGGAGACGCAACCTATGTGTTCCACTTCAATGCCGTCATGGATGGAGCTTCGACTGCTATTGCAGGCAACGACGCTTTCGCCATCAAACTTGACCAATGGAACAACCAGGGAGTGTTTGGCACGACTGAATTCGGTGTGGCTGACAATCTGTTCTCGGCGGTGAATGGACAAAGCGTGGCTTCTGTCTTCGGCAGCAACGTGCATGTCGTCATCGTCAGTGATTCGGGAGCTGGCGAAAGCCGTCTCTACATCAACAGCGTTCACTCAGGCACCTGGGCGGGCACTTTCGATCTGTCCGGCAACACCAAGATCATGGGTGCTAGACTCGAACAGGCCACGGACCACATGGGCGCTGGCAGTGTCATGTATGAGTGGGCCACCTATTCCGGTGTCGCCAGCCAATCAGACATCGACAGCATCTTCAATGCACGTGTTGCAGTAGCTGGTAACGGTGCCAATATTGCCTTCGTCAGTTTCCACGCAACCGACGCAGCAAGCGATGCCGCCGCTGGCGCCGGCATGACCGAAGCTGCTGACATTGGCTACACCCAGGCTCTCAAGGCAGCCGGTCACAACGTGACACGTATCCTGACCAGCGGTTCACCCGACGTGGAAGCCCTCAACGGCTACGACCTGGTGATCATCAGCCGATCGGTCAACAGTGGTGGTTACAGCACCGGAGCCAGTGCGGATGCCTGGAACAGTGTTACCTCGCCTATGTTGGTGCTCGGCGGTTACGTGATTCG
>JAQCFT010000003.1 GCA_027619545.1 Verrucomicrobiota bacterium
CGAATTGGCCTGCTCGATCCAACCCCCGCAAAGCTTCTTCGCCTGCCGGATCCAATACGCTGGTGCCGCCTTTTACCTGCATGCGACCGCCGTCCGGAGGGTAACAAACCACCGGCCAGCCAGCGTGTGCGATAGTTTCCAGCAGTTTGGCGGATTGCGCGCCCGCACCCGGGCCGGGGTCAAAGCCATTGCCGAGATTGGATTCTTTCATGAAAGCGATCAGGCTTTCCAGTTCGTCGACATTTCCCGGAGAACCATAAAGCGAAAACACCACCGATGTTTGCCCTGGGAGTAAGCGAGGCATCACCAGGGGATTGTCCTCTGACTGAACAGCAAACGTGGCGAACGATGACAGCGATAGCATCAAGCCAGTTGTCGCAGTGGATAGACCTATCTGGAAAAGGGATCGCATCGGTCACTTATGCAGAGCAAATCAAGGGACGTCAATCAAAGTGAACAAAAACGATTCATTATCCACTCGAAAGTAGAGGTTTGAAATGCCACACTTTCGCACATGCCCATATCCTTTTTGAAAACGAAAGATCTCATCCCGCAGTCTATTCTGCGCATTGGGTGTGCTGTCATGATTTTCACGTTGCTGCAGCAGTCCTGTCTGGCGCAAGGGCAGGATCAACTTGTGAACGTTTTTCGCTCCGCCGATCTGCCTCCGGTGATGCGTTTTTTGGATGGTACCCCTGTGGAAACGCAGGAGCATTGGCAGCGTCGCCGGGAAGAAATAGCCCGACTGTGGTGTGAAACCTACATTGGTCATTTTCCGGAGGAAACGCCCGACCTTCTGGAAGTGCATGTGGCTTCGGAAACACAGCGTCGGGACGGTGTGATAGTACGTGATGTGCGGCTGGAGTTTGATACCGCCAACCAGACTGCTTGTCATCTTCGCATCTTATTGCCGCCCATTGGCACAAAGCGCTCTGATCAGGCTCTGCCGTTGTTGTTGACCCAGCCCAGGAACTACCAATTGGCCTGGGGAGAGGCGGCGGTGAAGCGTGGGTATGTTGTCTGCTACTATCCTGGAGTGGATTACAATCATCGTGAACAGGATTTTCCCGGATTTGAAAACACCTGGAAGCAATTCAAAGATGCCTGTCCGAATGCCACTTGGTCTTCGTCACTTGCCATTCAATCATGGATCGCCGGAAGGGCTTTGGATTATTTGTTGAGTGATCGGTTTGATCGAGACATCCATCCCGAACAGGTGGGAATCATCGGTCATTCGCGTTATGGAAAACAGTCGCTGTATGCGGCTGCGTTCGATTCCAGAATCAAGGCGGTCGTTTCACGCAGCGCTGGTTCACCTGCTGCAGCGGGTTATCGTTTTACCGGGCGGGATACGTTCATGGAGACCGTCATGGATGCTCCGACAGAATGGGCACTGCCGAGTTTGAAAACTTACTTTGGACGCGAGCACGAACTGCCCGTTGAAAGCAACGGATTGCTGGCTTTGATTGCGCCCCGTGCCTGCATGCTGCATACTGCATACAACGATGGCAGCGATCCAACATTTGCCGTCGAACGGACGTATCTTTCAGCCAAACGTGCCTATCAATTCCTGGGACATACAGACAAACTGGCCTTGGTTTATCGCGAGGGAAATCACAACCCCATCACGGAAGAACACATCGCGGTGAATCTGGACTGGTTTGATTGGAATTTCGGGCGCGGCAACATCGACCGGAGCCGTTTTTCAGAGAAGTTGCTGCACCGTTTCGACTGGAAAGCTTGGCGAAAGCAACAAAGCAACGATGCGATGACATCTCCTGACAGTGAATCCTCTTTGTCCGATCGAGTACAGTGGATGTTGGGCGAGGCGCCCGCTTGGGCAAAGGAGTCCGGTTCTTCACATCCATTGACAATCCTCAAGGAAGAAGATTACGGCGTGGCGTTGTGGTCACGTGATCGGTGGAAGCCCAAAGGCGTGGTTCGAATGCCTGTCAGTTTTGGAGCGAACGTTCATGGAAATCTTGCTTTTCCAAAACAGCACGACAAACCTCTGCCGGTGGTGATCTGGCTGCACCCATTCAATTATTCACACGGATCCAACGAAGGATATGGTGTTGAAGGAACCTCCATCTACTATCGGCTAGCCCAGGCCGGGTATGCGGTGTTGAGTTTTGATCAAATTGGATTTGGGGATCGTTTGCTTGAAGGAGCGTCTTTCTATGATGAGTATCCCCGGTGGTCGAAATTGGGGAGAATGGTTTTCGATGTCCGATGTGCGGTGGATTTTGTCCGTGGCGGGCATGGGATTGCTGAAGGAGCAATGCCGGACATGAATTCGGATAACATCACTTTGCTGGGTTATTCACTCGGAGGGATGTTGGCCTTGCACGCCGCCGCACTGGACGAGAGACAGCTTCAAGTGGCCACATTTTGCGGGTGGACGCCCATGCGTTCGGACGATGACAGCCAATTGACCGGAGGTATTCGCAGGTGGTGGGAGTGGCATGGATTGTTGCCCAAACTCGGATTGTTTCATGAAAGGGAAAAGGAAATTCCTTACGATTTTGTTGATCTGTTAAAATCCATTTCGGATAGGCCGTGTCTTGTGTATTCCGCAACGAATGATCGGCAGGTGACACCTTCGGATGTGGTTGCTGCTGTCAACGAAGCCAAGATGCGGGCAGGTGGAATCTTGCAGTTCCATCACGTTCAGGACGTGAATCGGTTTCAGTCGGATCAACACAAGATATTGCTCGAGTGGCTGGCCCGTATTCGATAGAGGCTGAATTTGACACCGGATTTCATACTGCCGTAAGTAGAGACGATACGTCTTACCCGTGGGGCGTCAGGTAGATCGGACCGTCTCGGTCCGCACCTTGTGACTTACCTGCTCAAGAATGCCATCCAAAGGAAACCCTGACTTGGAGGCATCGCGTATGCCATATGGGCAAGCTTCGAAAGTAGCTGGTTATTCAGAATCTCAGGCTTCCCAAAGATCAATAGTGCTGGAATTCGGATGCCACAAGGGTGACGCGTCGGGGGCGACACGTCCTACCCGGCTGATTGCCAGGGAGTTTGGATCGCCGAGATCCGCTCGCGACTGTCCGCGATGTGGATGTGGGATAAGCGAAATTAAAGGATTTTTAAAACTTCATGTAACTACTCTCTGGGCACATTGCGGGGGGCTTGACGGGTGTGGGGTGTCGGTGCAGCATCGGGTCATGCATGTTCGACGTCTCTTTTGTTTGTTCGCCATTTTGGCGTTGTACTTATGTTGCTACTCGACCGTTGCTCAGGAACTCAATCCTCCCGACGGTTTCCATGCCATTTTTAACGGCAAAGATCTGACGGGGTGGTATGGCTGGAACCCGCATCAATCGGTCAAGTTGAAGGGGGATGAGAAAGAAGCCAATCTCAAGCAACAACGGGAAGAGTTTCCCAGGCACTGGCGTGTGGAAAATGGTGAGCTTGTAAATGACGGTCATGGTCCTTACGCCACAACTGAAAAGGACTACGGGGACATTGAGTTGCATCTTGAATACAAAACCGTTCCCAAGGCGGACAGCGGGATATATCTTCGGGGTACTCCTCAAGTGCAGATTTGGGATAAGAATCAGGTATTTGACCCAAAACGTCCGACGCGTCGCCCGCATCTTGGATCGGGTGGATTGTTCAACAACACACCGAACACACTTGGTCGGGATCCTCTCATGCTCATGGACAAACCCTTTGGTGAGTGGAATCAGTTTCGCATTCGTCAGGTAGGGGATCGGACCTGGGTCTGGTTGAACAATCGCCCGGTGGTGGACGGGGTGGTGATGGAGAATTATTGGGATCGATCAAAACCTTTGCCTGCCCTGGGACCGATCATGTTGCAGACCCATGGAGGAGAAATTCGATGGCGAAATATTTTCCTCCGCGAAATCGAAAAGGACGAGGCAGAGCGTATTTTGTCCGGACGCTTTATTCCGAACCCGACGTACTATGATGTTCCATATGGTTCGCATCCAAAGCAAGTGATGCATGTGTGGAAAGCTGATTCGGCCAAGCCCACTCCGGTGCTGATGTTTCTTCATGGTGGCGGCTGGATGGCCGGGGGGCGTTTGAATGGGCTGGAATCGAGACTGCATGCTTATCTGGATGCGGGGATTTCCGTGATCAGTGTGGAATACCGTTTTATTGCCGAAGCAACAGAGGATGGAGAAGTTCCGCCGGTAAAAGGTCCTTTGCACGACGCTGCCCGTGCGCTGCAGGTCATCCGCAGCAAGGCGGAGGAGTGGGGGATCGATAAAGAACGCATTGGCGCTTCCGGTGGTTCGGCGGGTGCTTGTTCAAGTTTGTGGTTGGCATTTCATCCGGACATGGCGGATCCCAATAGTGGTGATCCGGTCTCGCGTGAATCGACGCGACTGTGGTGTGCGGCGGTGATTGGTGCGCAAACCACGTTGGATCCGAAACAAATGCGGGACTGGACCCCGAACAGTCGTTACGGCGGTCATGCATTTGGTTTCACTGCGAAGGACGGCAAATCGCAGTTTGATGTTTTCTATGATGAGCGGAAAAAAATCTTGCCGTGGATTGCCGAGTATTCGCCGTTTGCGTTGGTAACGTCTGATGATCCTCCGGTTTACATGATCTATTCGGCGAAGCCAGCTTTGGGACAAAACCAGAAAGATCCGACACATACTGCGAACTTTGGTGTCAAATTGCAGGAACGTTGTTTGGAGTTTGGAGTTGAATGTGAACTTGTCTATCCGGATGCGCCTGATGTTCAACACAAGGATACGATGACTTACATGATTGACCGTTTGAAAAGATAGGGATTTTGAAACCCTCCAGGGACGGCACGTCCTACCTGCGGCAGCCTCAGGTAGATCGGATCGTCTCGATCCGATCGCGAGCGGTAGCGATGCGGATGAGGGGTGTTCGAAAAACAAAGGCTTCCCAAAACGGAAACGTCTGGGATATCGGAACCCACAAGGCGACGCGCCAGGGACGGCACGTCCTACCTGTGGGGGGACCCAGGTAGATTCGATCTTCAGGCTTTTGTGAATGATGTGATCAGAGGAAATGAATCAGCATAGAGATGAAACGTAGACAATTTATCAAGAGAGTGGGCGCCACAGGCGCATCCGTGGCTTTAACCTCCTGGCCCGTTTGGGCTCAGAATAGCAAGGAACCCTTGCGTTTCGGTGTGATCACCGATGTGCATAAAGACATCATGCATGATGCCAATGAGCGGCTGACCGCATTTATTCAAGCCATGAACGAGGCAAAGGTTGATTTCATTGTTCAGTTGGGTGACTTCTGTGTGCCCAAGGAAGCTAATCAGTCCTTTCTCGATATTTGGAATGGCTTTCAGGGGCCACGATATCATGTTCTGGGTAACCACGACACGGACGGAGGCTTTTCACGTGGACAGACGGTCGCCTGGTGGAAGATGCCTTCACGGTATTACGCCTTCGAGCAATCAGGAATTAAATTCATCGTGCTGGATGGGAATGACAGGCCCGAAAACCATGCCGGTGGCTATCCACGTTTTATTGCAGAAGATCAACAGCAATGGTTGTCCGCAGAGTTGGAAAAAACGGATCTTCCGGTCATTGTTTTCGTGCATCAAAGTTTGGAACGCGAGGATAGGGGCGGCGTGCAAAATGGGGGCGAAATTCGGGGAATATTGGAAAAAGCCAATGCCCTCGCCGGGAAACGTCAGGTCATCGCCTGCTTTTCCGGACATCACCATCGGGATTATGTGCGCACCCTCAACGACATTGTTTATCCACAAATCAACAGCGCTTCTTATTTTTGGGTGGGTGGGGATTACCAGCACATTCGTTACAGTGAGCAAGTGGACAAAAAGCATCCCTACATCAAGTATACGGTGCCTTACAAAGAACCCCTTTTTGGAATCGTGACGATTGATCGCGTTAACGGCACCATGAGCATGCAGGGACGGCGCAGTTCATTTGTCGGGCCTTCTCCCTGGGATCTGGGGCAAGACCGTGCCTACTGGGATGCCGCTACTTTGACGGCGGATGTGTCGGATTGGAGCTTGAAGGTCTGAAGGGGGATTCGGGTATCTGGCAAAAAAGAACTCGGAACCCCCCCGTTGGGATTCCGAGTTGAATTTCATGGGCAAAATGATCGAAGGGTTTGCCTATTCGGCAATGAAAAACTTCGCACTGCCGTCCGGTTGGACCGTGTAAGGTGAACTGGCTCCGTCCACTTCCGTATAGGGGCCTGATGCAGAATCGGAGCTCTTGAGTGCTCCTTCAAATTCGATGACCACACTGCCATCCGAGAGGGCAATGGATTGGACCGATCCTGCCGTCTGAGGTTCTTCGATGCCTTTGTCCAGCAAAGCCTGCACTCCATTCTCATAGATGAAGGCGATGTCACCGTCTGACAACGGAACCCGGAACAGGGCGATGTCGTCGATGTTCCCGATGAAGTGAAAACCGTCACCAAAGTCCTGCCCCGCCCCTATGTTGAAAGGGGTGGAATTATTCGGTGTGATTTTACTGTTGCCTTCGGATACCAATGCTCCATTGACATAGAGTTTTTTGGTTTGAGTGGCATCGTCATAGGAAATGGTTACATGATCCCATGCGCCCAAATTGACTTCTGGTCCATCCAGGGTTTGCCACCCCCCGCCACCGCTGCCGCTCCAGAAAGTCCAGGAACCGGAAGGGTTGCTGTCATAGATCAGGTAACCGGTAGGAGGGTTGCCCTGTTCGTCACGGCTGGTCAGGGGGGAGTTCCAGGTTCCGGCGCCGCCTTCGGAGTTGGCCCAGAGTGACAGTGTGAAGGAAGGCGGATTGAGGTCTGGTGTGTGTTCGAATTGAATGACTGACTCCCCGTCCAGGTAGGCGGATGTTCCAGTGAAATCACGTGCCCCTGGATCGCCATAGAATGCCAGATCTTCAACCGGTACATATTTGCCATCGGCCGATTCCCCGCCATCGTCCAGCGGCCAGAAGGCGACCAGCGGTGAAGGCTTGCTGGTTTTGTCCAGAGGATCGGTTCCGTTTTGAATTTCTGTATTGTCAGCAAAACCATCGCCATCGGTATCGGATTTCAGCGGATGGGTGCCAGGTCCGTCCGAACTAACCTCTTCTCCATCTGTCAATCCGTCGCCATCGGTGTCGGCGACCAGCGGGTTGGTGCCGGTGTTGGAGGCGTCGACATAGACTCCTGTGTTGGATTCTGCTTTGTCATTGAGTCCGTCTTCGTCCGTATCAGCCTTGGTGGGATCGGTGCCGAGTTCGGTGATTTCTACGATAGCGGTGAGTCCGTCCCCGTCCTTGTCGGAGTCGCTGTCCGCCACGTCTGGATCCAATCCGAACTGTGCTTCATGTTCATTCAGGATGCCATCGCCGTCGCGGTCCGGGTTTTCGGGTTGGAATGAGGCGACACCGTCATTCATCACGGATTGAATGTCGTTGCCCGATAAAGCTCCGTCCCAAAGACCAATATCGTCGAGATCCCCCAGGAACCAGAACCCGTCGCCAAAATCTTGTCCGGCACCGATGTTGAACGGCGTGGTGTCGTTCGGAGTAAGAGAATCATTTGACTCGGCGACCAGTTCACCGTCGACGAACAACTTTTTCGTCTTCAGTAGGTTGTCGTAGGTGATGGCGACATGCTGCCATTCCCCCAGCAGGACTTCCGGGCCATCCAGTGTCTGCCAATTGCCGGGGTCGCTTCCATTTCCGCTCCAGAACGTCCACGATCCGGTGGGGTTGCTGTCATAGACAAGGTATCCCTGACTGGTTTGTCCCTCGGCGTTGAGATCATGACGGCTGGTCACCGGAGAATTCCAAGTTCCTAAGCCACCTTCGGATCTTGCCCAAAAAGCGAGAGTGAAACTCTCGGGATTGAGATCGCTGCTCCAATCGTGGTGGATCACGCTGCTGGCTCCATTGAAATAAGCTGATGTGCCCGTGTTCCCGTTAGCACCCGCTCCGCCGTACTCGACGTCCATTTCGTCACTGGCAACAAAGTTGCCATCCGCAGAATTTCCATCGGAATCCAATGGAAAGTGAGCCACCAGAGAAGCGGCGTGGCCATGGCTGATTCCTGATAAAACCGCCAGGATGGCGGCCTGTTTCAGCATTACATTCAGAGTATTTTTCATATCAACTTTAAGCAATGATTCAACTGTCACTTCGAGCCAAGATGACTCAAAGACCTCTGAATGATAGTGGCTGCTCCCTGGTTCGGCAAGCTGCAAGGGGCAGTTGTCTTGAAACCTTGAGGTATGGATGTTGGCGGGAAGGGCTTTGGATTTAAACAGTTGGAGAAACATCCCGGATCACCACGGTGATCATGGGGCCAGATTCCGTTTCCATGGTTTTGAAGTTCATTTCGGCATCAAATCTTTTTCCTTCCCGTGTGATGGCTTTCATTTTGAAACCTGACACTCCCAGATAATCCATGAAAACCTTTTCAAGATAATCCTCATTGTCCGCTGGGTTCGTTGTGCCATGACTTGATGAGAGCAGCACATTGAAAGGTTTGCCGATCAATTCGTCCTTGGGCCATCCGAACATGATTTCTCCGTGATGATTCACATTGCTGATGGCACCCTTGGGATCGATCATCATCATGGCATCGGGAGCGAAATTAAAAAGGTCCTCAAGTAGCTTTTGACGTTTCAAAAGTTGTCGTTCGGTCCTCTCTTGTGTAGTCAGACTGTCATGCCAGTGTTTAACCATTTCGTTGAAAGTGCGTGCCAAATATCCCATTTCATTGTTGCCCGCATATGTAAAACGCACTGTTGTCCTGCCAGTTTGGATACGTTCCATAGTGGTTACGAGAGATTGTAATGGTTTTAATACCAAATGGCACGCCACCCAGCACCCCAGTATGGCCAAACCTAACTGTACCATTCCCAGCATCGTGATCCATCTGCTTGATGACGTGATGGATTGGTGTACGGCTTGCTGGTTATGGGCGGATAGGGACATTGAATTTCTCTGATATTCATGAAGTGTCGTGATGATTGCTTTCAGCTCGGGCAGTAAACGGGTGTTGATGGTTTGAATTTTCATGTCCGAACTTTCATTGGGAAAAGTGGCCAGAAAGTGTTTGTAATTGGATGAAAACGACTTCCAGATCGATTGTGCCGAATTGGATATCGTGATGAGATTAGATTCCTGTGCTGCTGTATCCGTGTTTTTAGTCGGCTCAATCAATTTGGAGAGTTTATCAAAATGACCCTCGATTTCATGGATCAGCTGTTCCGGGGTAAGGTCCGGCATGATGTTGATCGCGTTGGGGGAACCTTCCGACAACAGGTAGATGCCAATGTCCTCCAGATGGTAGAGAATCGCATGGGTTTCATCGAACGATCTGATCACAAAATCCTTGGTTAATTTGGAGGAAACGTCGATTCGAGAAAAGATACGCAACGTGCTCATGCTGATGCTGAACGATATCAGGCCGATAGCAAGAAAGGAGGTAGTGATGGTTGAGCGGATCTGCATTGGATGCCAAGGCTATGACTCTGGTATACTAGTTTGTTGCGTCGGAAATTCGATGAAAAATTGAAATTATTTACGATTGTGACATTTTCATGAAATCTGGACAGCAAATGAGCAAAAGCTGAACTCAGCCTTAAGGGTAAAGCTATTCGGAGTTACACTGATCCAAAACGAGGGATGTGCAGCGGGGGGGGGCTTTCAGTCGAGGCCAACGGCTTTGCTTTGTACATCCTGTAGGGGTAGTTTTGGTATTCGTGTCCCTGGTCATCAATCATAAATTGGCTACCCTGTTCGGATACAACGAGTTCTCCAATCTGGGGGTGATTTGTGACTGCTGCGTGAAATACTTGTCCATCGGTTGTGTGTAATTCGATTTTTATAGTCCTCATTTTTGGCTGTGATCTGAATAATTGTTTGTTCCGTCATAACAGAAATCCCATTTCAAAAGGAGAAATCCGATGCATGGTTTCATGGCATGATTCACGTGGATCGTGGGGCTGCTGCCGTAACCCATGACTGATAAAGCAATTCCACATACGAGACCGTTTTGAATTGCCTCAGATCGCTCTTACCTGTCAACCGTGTCGTAAAACCGATACGAAGTCTTCCCTCCTATATATGCGTGAAAAACGACACATCGAGGTCAGATTTTTTTTGTTTTTTAGATAGTCAGAAGATTAAGCCTTGCGGGAGATGAGCAGGAGACCAAGGAAAGTCAGGGCACCGTTGTAAATGAGGATTTCAAAACCGATCGCTGCTCCAAACCATTTGGAGGCATTCCAGTTAATGATAAAGCTGATGATGGCTGCGCTCACACACACGATGGCAACCCAACGGTCGTAGACCCTTCGTTTGGTGAACAACCCAAATCCATATAGACCGAGCAGTGGACCGTAGGTGAATCCTGCTGCTTTGAAGATTTGGGCAATCACAGCTTCATTGTTCAAACTTTTGAAGATGAGAATGACCAGGAAAATCAAGACAGAAAATCCCAATTGAACCTGTTGCCGCCGACGTTGCTGAGATGCTTCTTCGGATGGAACTTGTGTGTCCTTGGAAATGCCCAGGAAGTCTACACAAAAACTTGTGGTCAACGCCGCGAGGGCGGAATCCGCGGAAGAATAGGCCGCTGCGACCAGTCCCAAAATAAAAAGGATACCCACCGTTCCGGGCAGATAATCAATGGCGAGAACCGGGAACAGGTAGTCCGTGCCACGTGCCATCATCTCTCCACTGACGCTGTCCTTGATCAGTAGCTGAAAGTTGCCGCCCACTGTGGATTCTTCAATCAGTCCCTCTTGATTTCCGTAGAGGTACAGTAGTGCGCCCAGCGTGAGGAAGGCCAGATTGACCACAATCAGCACGGTGCTGAAACTGAAAATATTGAGTTGAGCCTCCCTGAGGTTACGGCAAGTCAGGTTTTTCTGCATCATGTCCTGATCCAATCCCGTCATGACGATGGCGATGAAGGCGCCGCTCATGAGTTGCATGAAGAAGTTTTGAGGGCCTGCATTCCAGAATAATACCTGGCTATATCGGCTTTCACTTACCGCTTCAACCATTCCGCCCGGGTTCAGGTCAAGATGGCCGGCGATCCACCAAACGGTGAGGGCTACCGATGCCAGCATGCAAAAGGTTTGCAGCGTATCCGTCCAGACCACCGTTTTGATCCCTCCTCGATAGGTGTAAATAAAGATGAGTATGATGGAAATCGCCACCGGTACCGCGAAGGGAATGGTCATTCCAAATTTTTGCAGAATGAATTGGAATACAATGGCTACCAAATATAATCGGAATGAAGCTCCAATGGTGCGGGAGAGTAGGAAAAAGGCTGCTCCCGTTTTGTAAGAAACTCCTCCAAATCTCGACTCCAGATATCCGTAAATCGAAGTCAACTGCATGCGGTAATACAGAGGCATCAGGACCAGTGCGATGAACGCGTAACCGATCAGATAACCAAGTACCATCTGCATATAGGAGAACTGGCTGGTGGCCACCCAACCTGGGACTGATATGAATGTGACACCCGACAGCGACGCTCCGATCATGCCAAAAGCCACAAGATACCAGGGAGAAGCACGGTTGCCTGTAAAGTAGGTGGCATTGTTGGCGTTTCGACCGGTTCTCAATGAGATGAGAAACAGAATGCAAAAATAAGCTGCAACAACAATAAGTATCAGAATGGGTGACATGAATCGTGTTCTTTTCAGAATTTAATCAAAAGTCCATTCAAGACCTTGAATGACATGGCGTCAATGGCAGTTGAAAGGACTGGATGCTCGGTGGTAAATGAATGCTCCCCCCTATACATGGCTGCTTGGCCCCGGTGACAGAAGTCAACGTGTTGGGTCTGCCAAGCAGGGTTTGCAGGCCAAGAAACGCGAAGATCATGGCCTCCTTGTAATCCGTCAGCATTGGATCTGTGCTGACTTGGAGGTGGTTGCCAGCTTCCTTGAGTTTTTTTTGAATCAATTGAACAAGGTGTGAGTTATGAACTCCTCCTCCACTGACCAGCAGTGAATCCTGATCGGACCTGGATGCATGAATCGAAAGCGCATGGACCAACCGGTTTGCGATGTGTTCGCTGTAGGTTGCCAATTTGTCTTCCCATGATCCTCCTTCATTTTCCAATAAAGGCAGGATGATTGATTCGAACCATTCCTTTCCCAGGCTTTTAGGGGGAGGGGATTGATACCAGTCAATGCCTTCCAGAGAGCTGAGCAGAGTCGGGATGATATGACCCGACGCCGCATGCCTTCCATCCGGATCATAGCCCAGTTCAGGCGAAAGTTTTTCCGCCATCCAATTGAGTGCCATGTTGCAAACGCAGACATCGAATGCCCGATCTCCGCAGGTCAGGTTTGCAATGCCTCCCAGATTCAGAAAAAGTTGTCCGGAAGGAAACAACAGCCTCTCACCGAAGGGGACCAATGGGGCACCCTGACCTCCCAATGCAATGTCCTTGTTTCGAAACTGGGTTACCAGGGGAACTTGCAGATAGGATGCCATTGTTTCTCCGTCTCCAATTTGTGTTGTGAACGTGTTCTCGGGTTGGTGAAAGATTGTCTGTCCGTGACTGGCGACAAATTGAGGATTCATTCCGGTATCTTGAATGAATGCTCTTACACTGGAACCGAGATAGTGCCCGAATTCAACATCCGTCCGAGCGAATAGCACGGCACTTTGGGTGTCCAGGGATTTTAGTTTTTCAGTCCAGTCCTTCGTAAAAGGGAGCGTTGTAGCTTTCAGGATTTCATACGACCAATTGTTGGGATGGCTTTTTTCTGCATCTTCAGTGGTTGGGCATTCCGTGAACCGACAAAAAGCCAGATCGACACCGTCCATGGAGGTTCCGGACATAAGGCCGATGCCTTCGTAGATGTTGATGGGTGGATTTTGAATGGTGGATTTTGAGATAATGGTGATTGGGTAAGGTTGCCGGCTTCCCTTTGGGCGCCATTTGAGATTTGTGGACCACAAGGGTTGCGCGTCGGGGACCACACGCTCTACCTTTTGTTGGCTTCAGGGTTATTGGATCAGGGGATCGAGGAACTTGTAGACTTCCTGTGTCACCGGATCATTCGGATCGCCGATGTCATTGTTCAATTGACTGTGGTTGGTGTTGCTTTTGCCGACAGCTTTGGCTGCGATGCCTGCCTGGCGCAGACTTCCTTCAAGAAGCCGAGCCTGGGCGTTGGTGTCGGGATTCCCAGAAAAATAGAGGATAAGAAAGGGGGGAATATGTTTGTCTTTTGCAACATGAGTCACGGCTGAAAAATTCACGTGTTTGTCCGGATCATTTCCAAATTTCTGGCGGTGCCCGAAGGTGAACATTTTTCCGCCGTACAAGGTTTGGCGATGTTCCGCAGTCATGATGATTTTGGGAATGTCATAGGTGTCGCCATCCACCGGTATGCATCCTTTCAGGCTTTCGAAGGAAACACCTTCTTGCTTCAGGTAACGGTCATTGATACAGATCAATGCCGCAAGTTGAGCCCCCGCGGAATGTCCTCCGACAATCATGCGGTTCGGATCACCACCATACCGGGCAATGTTTCGATGAACCCACCCGAGAGACCTGGCCACGTCTGTGATTAACGTCTCCATATCCACTTCCGGCAACAATCGATAATTGGTGGATACCATGATGCAGCCTTTTTCTGTGAATGATTTTGGTTTCAGCGCCACGTCACTTTTGTCTCCAACCACCCAACCGCCTCCGTGAATCCAGAATACAACAGGCAGTTTGTCCTCCGACTTTGATTCGGGTGTGTAAATATCCAGCACATGGCGCTCGTGGCCGGACTGGGTGTAGGCTACATTGGATGTCAGTTCCTGAGAGAAAAGGTGAGGTTGAAGGCTCAGAAAGATGAGCTGCAGTAAATGAATCCTGTTCAATTTCATAACTCGGCTTAACACGTGTTCGGATGCTACAGGATTCACGCTGTTCATAGCCACTCAAATTAAACGCAAAATAGACCAGATCTCGCACTGCGCGAGATCTGGTCTTTTCCTTGGTCGTCTGCGGTTTCTTTCTAGAAATTAAATGCTGCTTGCAACCAGTAGCGTGTGCGGCCCGCTCTACCGTTGTCTCCGTCTTGATAGACTGCTGCCTTGGCGAGGAGACTGAAGTATTTGCCCAGTTTTTTGGTGGCAAGAATATTGACTTCGTTACCATAGTCGTTGCCTCCATCTTCTGCTGAAAAATCGTGATAAAGGATTTTCAATGGAACCCCACCCGGTAGATTGTAACCAATCCAGGCATACATGTCTTCAAGACCATCTGCCGGCGTTGCAAGGAATGCATCCGCCCAGCCATTAAAAGCATGCGCCGTGGCAAGCGGAGTTGAAAACCCGATGGTCCCGTTATCGCTTGCCAAAACTTCATACCCGAGCCCGAAGTTGAATTTCTTGTAAAATCCTCCTGCATTCAGGTGGTAATACGGAGCGGAGTAGTCGATGGGATTATCCCCATAGTCTGATTGCATCGCAAATTCGGCTTTGTAAGATGCCGCCCACGCATCATTGATCGTATATTTTCCATCCAGACTTGCACCAAAGGTTGAGGACGAGAGTGCCAGCGCGTCCGGTAAATCGAGTAAATAACCGTATCCGGTCAATTTGCCGGGTTTTCCCAGATCATAGGCAACGTGAAATATGTGCGAATCGGAATCCCAGTTGCCCGCCGGATGGTCATCCCCAAAAATCCGGTGAATCCGGAACAAATAGGCATAGAACAGTTCCGTTTTGGGAATCAGGCTGGTGTTTTTCAAGCTCACCGCGTCGAAAGTTTGTTCATTCTGGCGCCAGATAACGTTTCCAACAAATCGAGCGTTATCCAGAACAATACGCTGGCGACCAAACTTGACGGTGGTATCCATTTTTTCGTACGACAACCAGGCGCGATTCACTTCGGTGGCTTCTGGATCCGCAATAACAGACTTTGTAGCGGAGTTAGGATTGAGTCCTGCCGGATTGTAATTGTCTTCATCAATAAGACTGGTCACATTTTCAAACTCGAGCATGGACTTGAATCCTGACAGGTTTCCGGTGGTGTATCCAAGACGCGTTCTCAGGGTGAGCGCGTTCGATTCTGCCGGATCCGGTCCCCCGCCGAAAGAATCGATATCTGCATATTCATAGCGGAGATTGGAATTCACGTTGACCTTACCCTCGGTCAAGAATGCGGGCAATTTGTCCTTGAACCAGGAGGGGGAGTCTTTCGTTTCCTCAGCCCTTGTTTGGACTATCGTCGCACAAGCAATAGCCAGCAAGGCATGAACTCGGTTCGAGTATCTTGGGTGTTTGTTCAGGTTGTTCATCAGTTTTCAGTTTCTAGGATTCGGGTTCAGAAGTCTTTGCATCACGCCCCGCCAATGCCCAGGTGATTTCAGGATTGGTGAAACCGTGATGTCTTCAGACAGTTTTTGTCCCTTCATCGGACATTTCAACGTGAGCACTGGCAATGCCAGAACCTTATGATTGATTATAAGGTGCATGAATCGTTTGCATGAATGGAATGAAGGAATTGCATGGATCCCCTAAAGGCATGGTGGCTTGCGGTTCGGCATTTATACCACACGTGGTGATGTCTTGGATCAGAAGCATCATGGGCCTGTTCAATGGAAACTCCCCTCTGTCGAACTGATTATAGGACGGAACCGATGTCGCATTTTTTATGAACTGTCTCCTTTTATACAGGTTCGTGAAAAGAATGGAGCAAAAGATGAAGCCGGTCGTAATGGTTCTCGATCAGAAAAGAGTTTGATTGATGCAGACCACTTATTAATACTCACTGTCATCCAATTCACTTTAAATCCGGCTGAAATGAGACGCGGAGCAAACGTGCTGATGAGGCATCTGTTGGTTTTGAATTTAGTATTGAATATGATGTTACCAAGAATTGCATTGTTATGGTTGTCGAGCCTGTCCTGGCTCGGGAATCCAGTCGTTTTATCCGATGAAGCCCGATATATCCGCGATGAGGATACCGGAATCACTTTGATGGAGGGATTTGACGCCGAGTTGATTTATGACGTTCCAATTTCCCAAGGTTCCTGGGTGGCGATGGCCTTCGACCCAAAGGGCAGGCTCATTGTTTCTGATCAGGATGACAAAGGCGTTTTTCGAGTGACATTGCCCGGGACCGGTGCCGTCACGGAAGGAGTACAGGTGGAGAGTCTGGAGGGCTTCCCTTATCTGCCGATAAAGTGGGGCAGACGCACGGTGGGTGGTGCGCTGGGCTTCGTACATGCCTTTGATAGTCTCTACATGTCTTCCATGAAGGGCTTTTATCGTATCCGGGATACCGATGGAGACGATCGATATGATGAATTCCAACTCCTGAAAAAGCTCGGTGTGGGCTATGAGCATTCGGCGCATTCCATTATTGTGACCGAGGACGGCAAGGGGCTTTACCTGGTTGTAGGAAACCACACACGCGTTCCTGACGGTGTGCCCAGTTTGCAGCCTCCTGTTTGGGACACCGATTCATTACTGCAGGAGATGCCCGATGCGATGGGGCATGCAGTCGGTATCCGTCCACCAGCGGGTTATATCTGCCGCATTTCACCAGACGGTGAGGAATGGGTAATGTTTGCATCCGGGTTTCGGAATGCAGTGGACATTGCGTTGAACAGGGAAGGTGAATTGTTCACGTATGACTCCGATCTTGAATTTGATATCGGCGTGCCCTGGTATCGTCCCACACGCGTCAATCATGTGACATCGGCAAGTGAATTCGGTTGGCGCGCCGGTTCCGCCAAATGGCCGGAGTATTTTGCAGATGGAAATGGTGCTGTGCTCAATATCGGTCCAGGGTCGCCGACCGGTATCAGCTTCGGGCATCACTCCAATTTTCCAAATGTTTACCAGGATAAATTGTTCATTTGTGATTGGACCTTTGGCGCCATTTATATGGTGGAGATGGAGGAAGACGGCTCCAGTTACACCGGAACCAAAACGGAGTTTCTCAGTGGTGAACCGCTGAACATTTCGGCCATGCGATTTGGTCCGGATGGCAACATGTACTTTCTGGTGGGGGGGCGAAATACGGATTCGAAGCTTTATCGAATCAGTTACAAAGGTGCCGACATTCCAGGAGGAGTCAAAGATCTGACAAAGAACCAGCACCTTCGTGACTTACGTCATTCGCTGGAAGCATACCATGGTTTGTCTGATGGGGGTGAGGGTGCCGTTCAAAAGGCCTGGCCGTATTTGTCGCATGAAGATCGATATATTCGCTATGCCGCTCGTCTGGCCATTGAAAATCAGCAGGTTTCCTTATGGCAAGATCGTGTGTTTGCCGAAACGGAGCCAAGAGCCATCATTTACTCCGCTATTGGACTGAGTCGTCATGGAGACAAAAGGCTTTCGAATCGACTTTTGGGGAAGCTTCACACGATACCCTTTCAAGCTTTGGAAAACGAAGATCGGTTGGCGCTTCTCAGAGCTTATTCGCTTTGTTTTATCCGAATGGATGAACCCGCTCCTGAAAAAGTTCACGCGATCATTGCTCAATTGGACCCACATTTCCCCAGCGAAAACGAAGCGCTCAATACCGAACTTTGCCGTGTCCTATGTTACCTGGACGCGCCTGATGTCGTGAGGAAAACCATTGCATTGATGAAGGTGACTCAAACCAAAACGCTCGACTATGACAGGCAAACCTTGCAGCGTCACGAGTACGGCAAGACTATTCTGCAAACCATGGCCAACACGCCCAATATTCAAAATATTCAATACGCTTACTCATTACGACGTGTTCAAAACGGATGGACGCTTGATGATCGCAAATACTTTTTTGGCTGGATGAATGAAACACTCATGAAAAGTGGGGGAAAGAGTTTTGCTGGATACATGCGTGCGATCAGGGAAGATGCCATCCAACACCTGCCACCCGAGGCGGCTTCGTCAGTTTCCTGGTTGTTGGGGGATATTGAGTCCGTCGATCTGAGCCAACTCCCGACACCCAAGGGACCCCCGGTTGCCTGGACCACCGACAAGTCGATGGAGCTGTTCAAGGACTCACTGCAGGGTCGCGATTTTCAAAACGGCAAAACCATGTTTTCAGCCGGACGCTGTGTGGCCTGTCATCGTTTCCAGGGATCGGGTGGTTATTCGGGGCCTGATCTTGGTTCGGTGGGCAATCGTTACACGATTCGGGACATCCTGCAGTCCATCTGTGAACCCAGTCATTCCATCTCGGAACAATACCAGGCCAGCACCGTTCATATGAAGGATGGCTCGATGTTGTACGGACGAATCATTTATCAGAATGAAGATGAATTGGCGTTGGCATCCAATCCCTTCAATTTCGGTCAAATCACCAAAACACCCGTCGAACAAGTGGAGGAGATAAAACCCTCTCAGATATCCCTGATGCCGATGGGCACCATATACGGCATGAATGCTGAGGAGCTCAAGGACTTGATCGCTTACCTCATTTCCGGAGGGAATCGTAGGCACGAAGTATTTCAGTGAATTGAACTGAGAAACCCGCAGAATGATGCGAACTTACAGTTAATTGTTTGTGCGAAATGTTGAATGTTGAGACTTGACCCCAAATAAACTAAACAAGTCATCAGGCATCGCCTTGCTTGTTCATTGACTTAGGGACGTTTAAGCCGTCGTTTTGAGCCGGATCATGGAAGGGGGTGTTCTGGACATAAAAAAAGGCGTCCAGTTGTGATGAAAGTTTGTTTTTTAGTTGGTTGATCGTGCTTCGAGCCGCCCGGAAGAGTTTCAGGCGTTCGCCGGCGAGTTTGCGGCTTTCTTTTCGCAGGCGATGCAAAATTTCCGCCATGGCTTTTTTCTGGAAACCGGGAAATACTTTTTCCAGTTCAGTTATAAGTTGGTTGCGTGTTTGTTTGGTGTCCCGAATGACGGATAACGCTTCTGCCTCACTTACCTCCTCGGCTTCCACATATCTCAACAGAGTGCATCGGAATAATCCACATCGAGCCGGACGGCAGTGGTAGGTTTGACATGCGTCTTGTCGATAGCCTGAGCAGGGTTGCTGCATGATCCAGTCACCGTGATCATCCTGTTGCACACGAAGCTCGGCGGATTTGAGTGATTCGACAGAATCTTCCGACTGAAGTCGCACACGCGTGAACAGTGTTCCGTCACAACAGAACCCGCAGGCCAGGCAAAGTCTTTCTTCCACACTTTGATTCATTGACTTCAGCTTCAATCAAACTCGCATCAAAGGCCTCACTTTGATCTTTGAATTGGTTCACCGTTTCCCAAGAAACAGCTTGGCGGACGGCGCGGTGCACAAAACGGGATAAATCTCTTTTTTTCATGCCTGACAGCGCCAGGTGAGATCTGACAATTTGATCGGTCTCTTCAGGTATGACCAATGTCCATCGGGTTGACATCTGCAATTCCTCTCTCTCAAATGGATCCTTATACATCGAATCGTATAGGTGGGGCCTCCATTTTGTCAATGGGTCACCCTTCCTCTCAACTTTAGATATCCTATTGTCTTCGTTCCATGTGGCGCTCGGTTCACACTTATATTTTCTGAAGGAACTGAGATGCGCCGCCCATCGTTCTACACTACAGGCTTGACCACTGGTGTTCAGGGGGGAAACTGGAAGCCAATCAAATGAACATTTGGAAAGCATTTCTCAATTTTTCTATTCTGTTGTCACAAGTCACGGTTCAATCCGAACCGGCGCAATATGACATTGTGATCTACGGAGGCACCAGTGCCGGCATCGTGGCGGGACTTCAAGCCAAGGCCATGGGTAAATCCGTCGTGGTGATCGAGCCCACCCATCGTGAAGGCGGTTTGACCACCGGGGGTCTTGGACAAACGGACATAGGCAACAAGCACGTGATCGGAGGTTTGTCCCGTCAGTTTTACGAACGCATCGCCAATTACTATGCCAACGACAGCGCTTGGAAATGGCAAAAACGTGAAGAGTACCGAAGTGGCGGGCAAAGCATCACCCAAAAGGGGGAATCGACTCTGTGGACCTTCGAGCCGAGTGCCGCGCTCAAGGTGTATCGTGATTGGATCCACGCAACAGGACTCACCATTGTCCACAGTGAACGCCTGGATCGTGAAAACGGTGTCAGCAAGGATGGGGCCGTCATTCGATCGATTACCATGGAATCGGGACGAACCTTCAAGGGACGTATTTTCATGGATACCACCTATGAAGGGGATCTTATGGCTGCCGCTGGAATCAGTTACACACTTGGACGCGAGGCGGATGCTCAATATGGTGAAACATTGAATGGTGTCCAGACCAGGCAGGCACGCTATCATAACTTTGTCGACGGAGTCGATCCTTACCGGATCAAGGGTGATCCTGATAGCGGGCTCTTACCGTTTTTGGATCCAAATGGACCTGGTGAAGAAGAATCTGCCGATCTTAAAATACAGGCCTATTGTTTTCGTATGTGTCTGACCGATCATCCGGGCAACCGTATTCCGTTTTACAAACCAGAAGGGTACGATCCGTTGTGGTACGAGCTGTTGTTGCGGAATTTCGAAGCCGGCGAGCGTGGGATGCCTTGGATCAATTCCAGCATGCCCAACCGCAAAACCGACACCAATAATCGCACCGGGTTTTCAACGGATTTCATCGGTCAGAACTACGACTACCCGGAAGCCAGTTATGAGGAACGCGATGCCATCCGGGCGCGTCATCTCTTATATCAACAAGGTTTGATGTGGACCCTTGCCAATCATCCACGCGTGCCGGACAAGATCCGGAACGAAGTGGCTCGTTGGGGCATGAGTCGTGATGAGTTTGTTGAAGGGGGTGGATGGCAGAACCAGTTGTATGTAAGGGAGGCACGGCGCATGGTCAGTGATTTTGTAATGACACAGCATCATTGTCAGCAACGGGACATCGTGGAGGATTCCATTGGCATGGGCGCCTACACCATGGACTCGCATAATGTGCAGCGTTACGTGAACGCCGATGGTTTTGCCAAGAACGAAGGTGATGTGGAAGTCGGGGGATTTCCTCCTTATCCGATCAGCTATCGGGCGATCGTGCCGCCACGCGAGGAAGCGACCAACCTGCTGGTGCCTGTCTGTCTGTCGGCCAGTCACATGGCCTTCGGGTCGATTCGCATGGAACCCGTGTTCATGGTCTTGGGGCAATCCGCCGCGACTGCAGCCTGTCTGGCATTGGATGCGGGTGTTTCCGTTCAAGATGTCCCCTACGAGACATTGAGAGAACGATTGGAACAGGACGGGCAGATCCTTAATTACGGAGCGTCCTACCAACAATCCCAACTGGACGGCATCATCGTCGACGATACCAAGGCGATTCTTCTAGGAAATTGGAAACAATCGACGTTGCTAGCAGGTTATCGCATGGGCTACAAACACGACGGAGACGCTCGCGACGGAAACTCATCTGCCACCTTTGCCGCCAAGCTGCCCAAGCCCGGCAAATACGAAGTGCAGATCGCCTGGACCTCCAATCCCAATCGTGCCACCAACGTTCCTGCTCAGGTCAAACATGCCAAAGGCGAGGGGAACTTTCTTCTCAATCAACGTAAGGAGCCCAATCAGGACATTGGCTTTCAAAGGCTGGGAGTTTTCCCATTCGGAACAGAAGCTGAAGTGATCATCAGTAATCAAGATACCGACGGACATGTCATTATTGATGCCGTTCGGTGGGTGAAAGTGGTGCAATAGTAGTCAGCGTGTTTTCTATGGACAGCCACCGCAGTCGGATGCTTCAAGATTTAGGGATTGGCAAAACCGATTTACGATGGCACGGCTTTCCTCTGGCCAAGCAGAATTTTCTGAGAACTCTCGAAGCCGATCAACAGGGATAGCATCCAAAATGGAGAACTTGTGAAGCGATTCGAGTTTCTGTGTTGATTTGAAGGAGTGGCAATTTGTGATTCGTTTGATGTTCCATAGTGCTGGTCTGATATGGTCTCCTTCAACCATTTCCATGATGAAATTTTTCGCACACTTTAGGCAAATTCGTAGGTGGAATTCATCTTGTCTATCCTTTTGGACAAAATGACGCAAGGCATGCAATTTTGACAAAAGCAGAGATATGGGGGTGAGGATTTGTATATGTCTGCTGATTCCATCAACGCAGGATACTTCCTGTTGCACGCAAGCCTTGGAAAGATTGTTTGTGTCAAGCCCCGGGACCGTGTGAATGAATTCGATGAGAGTTTTGCAACCTTGAATCGAGAATGGAATGGCCCCAACCCAGACCGTCATTTCATACGAATTTGGGTAGACTGCCTTTAGTTTCAATCGCGAAGCTAGTTGGTTTAGATCCTCCCGTCCTCCCCAAAAATCTATGTCCCGGCTGGTAACTGGAGTTTGATGCCCATCGAAACTAAGTTCAACACCATAACGTTCAGCCCACCAAGCAACCGCCTGGCCCCCCACCAATGGGCAATCGTCTGGAATGTGAGTAAATAAGATTTGAAAATCATTTGGCCGAAAATGTCCAGATGGTTCCAAAATTGATCTTTTTTTTAGGTCAGGCGTCATCGAAATCTTCGTCGGCAATCAAAGTTTCGTCGAAAATCAAAGGGCCAAGCAATGATCCTTTGTCAATCATTTGCGCCAAGCAAAAGGGATCCCTGCCGCTGCATGAATCAATTTCCTCTTGCCTGGAAACGAACCTGTCTTCGGCCTTTTGTCTGCGAAGAATGATTGACTGATCTTCCTTTTTCATTATCCCTTGCCGTTTACTCCAAACTATCGTCAACCGAGGGGTGGACGCAACTGGTTATTGCATGCTCATTATTCAAGAACTTCATCCACTACTCGTCCGTGAATATCGGTCAGTCGGTAATCACGCCCCTGAAAGCGATAGGTCAGCCGTTCGTGGTCGAACCCGAGCAGATGCATGATAGTGGCGTTCAGATCGTGGATGTGCACCGGATCCTTGACGATGTTGTAGGAAAAGTCGTCTGTTTCTCCGTGCGTCAATCCACCCTTGATGCCGCCTCCCGCCAGCCAGATCGAGTAACATCTGGGGTGATGGTCGCGCCCATAATCCGTTTCGGTAAGCTGGCCTTGTGAGTAGACCGTTCGGCCGAATTCTCCTCCCCAGACGACCAGTGTGTCATCGAGCAGTCCTCGTTCCTTGAGTTCCTCCAAGAGAGCGGCTGATGGCTGGTCGGTGTCGTAGCATTGGGTGCGGACACCTTCCGGACACTTGTTGTGCTGGTCCCATCCACGGTGATAAAGCTGGATGAAACGCACGCCTCGTTCCGCAAGACGGCGGGCCAGGATGCAGTTGGCCGCGTAGGTTCCTGGCTTTTTGGATTCCGGTCCATAACGCTCGAACACCGCCTCCGGTTCTTTCGAAAGATCGGCGAGTTCAGGGACGGATGCCTGCATGCGGTAAGCCATTTCGTATTGTTCGATTCGCGCCTCAATCTGTGGATCCAGAGTCTGAGCAAATTTCAATCGATTCAAAGCCTCAACATCGTCCAACATTTCGCGGCGTTGCTGGCGCGTGATTCCCGGGGGATCGGTCAGGTAAAGCACCGGATCTTTCCCCGGGCTGAATCGCACTCCTTGATAGCGTGTCGGAAGAAATCCCGATCCCCACATGCGTTCGTGCAGAGGTTGCGCATTGGTGGGGCCGCTTGGACGCGAAATCATCACCACGAATGCGGGCAAATTTTCGTTTTCCGAACCAAGTCCATAAGACGTCCAGGCTCCCAACGAAGGGCGTCCGGCGACTTGATGGCCGGTTTGAAGGAGCGTCATGGCCGGGTCATGATTAATCGCTTCGGTGTGCAGGGTGCGGATCAGGCAGATGTCATCGGTGCAGCGTCCGGTGTGAGGAAGTATTTCGCTCAGATGCATGCCCGAATCGCCAAATTGTGGAAATTTGTAAATGGATGGCGCGATCGGAAACGATTTTTGTCCGGCAGTCATGCCGGTAAGCCGTTGGCCACGTCTTACCGAATCCGGCAGTTCCTGTTTGAAACGCTTGCTCAGTCCCGGTTTGTAATCGAATAAGTCCAGCTGCGATGGGGCACCTGCTTGTGTCAGCCAGATGATACGTCGGATGCGACTTTGGAAATGAGGGCGGGGCGGTGTTGCAGCCTTCACGTCCGACCTCATGAGTGAAGCCAACGCTGCCAATCCGGCTCCCGCCGTGGATTGCCGCAGGAATTGCCTGCGGGCGATCGTTCTCAAAGCCTCGTTTTCCAAATGGACAGAAGGGTTCATGTCATTCACGTGTGACGGTTTCATCGAGATTGAGGATGATGCTGGCGGCGATGGTGTGAGCTGCCCAATCGGCCGGATCATGTTCCGTATTTGAATTCACTTCGCCCGATTCACCTATGCTCAGGAGGGCGTTGGCTTGATCAGGAGCGTTCGTAAACTCGTTGTGCGATCTTTCAACAGCTTTCGTCAAATAGGTCAATTCTTCGGTGCTTGGGGGGCGTGCCAATACCAGGCGGAAACCGTGCGCCAAACGTGCATCCAATGTTGGAACGGATGCCTCCAGCATTCGGCTCGCCAGGTGGCGGGCTGCTTCGATATAGGTGGTGTCGTTCATCAAATTCAACGCTTGCATGGGAGTGTTGGTGCGGCTTCGGCGCACAGCGCAGGATTCGCGAAAGGGAACATCAAACGTCAACATGGCCGGGTGCGGCACCGAGCGTTTCCAGTAGGTGTACATCGTGCGTCGGAACAAGTCCTCGCCTTTGTCCTGAACATAGGTGTTTGCGCTGCTACCCGCGACAACTTGTTCGTAAAGTCCGGGGGGATGATAGGGTTTGACGGATGGTCCGCCTATTCTCAAAGAAAGCAATCCGCCTGCAGCCAGGGCTTGGTCTCTGAGAAATTCCGCCTGGAGTCTGTGACGAGAACTGCGTGCCAGAAGCCGGTTTTCCGGATCATGTTCGAGTAGCTCTTGCGTGGTATGCGAACTTTGTCGATAGGTGGCGCTGGTTGTCAGGAGCCGCATCATGGCTTTGATGTTCCAACCGGATTCGACCAATTCCACCGCCAACCAATCCAAAAGGGCTGGATGACTCGGTCGTTCTCCACGTGTTCCAAAGTCTTCCGGTGTGGGGACAATGCCGGTGCCAAACACGGATTGCCAAAGGCGATTGACTGTGACGCGTGCGGTCAACGGATTCTCGTGATCCACTAACCATCGCGCCAACCCCAATCGGTTCCGGGGAAGATCTTTGTCCATGGGGGGCAAGAAAGTCGGCGTGTCTGGATACACCTGTTGACCAGGACGGTCATAGGAGCCGCGGGCGAGGATGTAAGTCGGTCTGGGCTCGGGAAGTTCATCCATCACCAAAGCTGTCGGTATTGCCAGGTCTGCCAGATCCGCTTTCTTTTTCAAATCCTCCACTCTTTTTTTCATCGTCTCGCGTTGATCTGAATCCTCGGGAGTATTGGCCAACAGTTGCTCGGCTTTTCCAAGTTCAGCTTGTGCGTGTGCACGGTCTGATTCCTGTTCTGGAGAGGGGAGCTGGATCATGGGGGGATTGTTTCGTTGAATCGGCGCTCCGTAATTTCCCCTTCCTTGTTCGCTGACATTGTGAAAAAACGCGTAGATCGAATAATAATCGCGTTGAGTAAACGGATCGTACTTGTGATCGTGACATCGGGCGCAGATAAACGTTTGCCCCAGCCAAATGGTCATGGTGGTCTCCACCCGATCCGAGCAATACTCCGCCAGAAACTCCTCAGGTATGATGCCGCCTTCCTCGTTCATCATGTGGTTTCGGTTGAATCCGGTGGCGATGCGTTGCTGAAGGGTTGGATTTGGAAGTAGATCACCGGCCAGTTGCTCCACCGTAAACGCGTCGTAGGGCATGTTGCGATTGAACGCATCAATCACCCAATCTCTCCATGCAGACATTTCCCGATCCCTGTCAACCTGGTATCCATTGGTGTCGGCATACCGGGCTGCATCCAACCAATCCACCGCCATGCGTTCACCGTAATGGGGCGAATCCAACAATCGGTCGACAACTTTTTCAAAAGCGTGAGGAGAATCATCGGCCAGGAACGCATCGACCTCCGCCAGGGTAGGGGGGAGTCCCGTTAAATCCAAAGTCACCCGGCGAATCAAAGTGGTTCGATCGGCTTCCGGAGATGGTGTGAGGTTTTCATCCACTATGCGTTGCAACACGAAATGATCCACTTCATTGCGTGGCCAGTCAGAGTGTTGAGTCGGTCGGGGCAACGCTTCTCGCTGGGGCGGCCTCCAGGCCCAGTGACCCTCGTATTCGGCTCCGGCATCCACCCATTGTTGCAGCAGATTTTTTTGGGTTTCGGTCAAAACCTTGTTGGCTTCCGGTGGTGGCATTTGCTCTTCCGGATCCTGAGATTGGATTCGACTGATCAACACGCTGCAATCCGAACACCCAGGTTCAATCGCAGCGTAACCTCCCAAATCCATCCTCGATCCTGATTCTGTATCCAAACGCAGACCTGATTTGCGATGGCTTTCATCCGGACCATGACATTGAAAACAATGGTCCGAAAGGATGGGAAGGATGTCTCGCGTGAAATCAATGTTGGATGCCGCCCTTGATTCACCGGCGATGATGAAGGTCCAGACTCCCAATAAGCAACATTTCACAAATCCTCCAATGTAGGTTTTGACACAGAAATTTAGATCGCTTCCCGGTAAAGATGAATGGCGAGCTTTTGAAATGGATTGAACGCTGCTCATTTAATACTGCTGATTCAAACAAAAGTGCTGAAAAATGTCGAAAAAAACAATAAGGAGAAAAAGTATCAATAGTTGGGGCTGACCCCCAAAGGGCTATTCGAGAGGAGAGCGCCATTTCAGGCCTGGAAAGCGCGCAAAATCACGATCTGTTGTAATCCATTCACATCCGTTTTCGATGGCAAGGGCAGCATGATAAGCATCACTCACCAGGTTGCCACGAGCATCTCCTTCTCGGCACAAACGAAGAAAGATCTCCCAATGTTTGCGCCCCGGTGAGACGATCAGCAAGTTGGGGTGGGTGTGAAGTTGTTGGATGAAATCCAGAGCATTGGGAAGCGGGGTGGGGGGATTGAAAATTTTTCGATGAGTAATGATTCTGAGGCATGCCGAAAGGACCAGTTCCGATACACCACAAGTTTCTTCTGCAGACAAAGCCTTTTCTAACCAGGTCTTGATTTCCGCATGGCGATCTGAGTCTTCGCGATGCGCGTAAATGAAGATATTGACATCCAATAATTTCACGCCCCCTCCATTGCATCCAAGAGATCGGCTGTTGAATCAAGATTTACCCCTGGTAACACTCCTTTACCACCAAAGGTCGGAAATTGAACCGGTACTTCGGGTTCGAGTTGCTTTTGCTTTGCAAAGGACAACTGCAGAGCTTCTTCAATGACTTTCCCAAGAGTACAGTTTCTCTGGTGTGCCACGTTTTTTGCCTCCTCCAGCAGGTCGTCATGAATCGTTATCGTCGTCCTCATGCATCATTACATCAATTAAAAACATCATGATGTCAATTTCTGAATGCCTTGGTTAACTGTTTTTTGCAACAAATCCTAACCACATCTTTTCCAAAGCGTGAACCACACAGGTAACCGACAAAATTGTCAATAGTTGGGACTAACCCCTAAAACCAAAATTGACGACGGATTGCATCCGATGTATGAATGATGTATGACTCGCACTCAGATTCAGTTTCCCGATCCACTGTTTCGACGCCTTAAAGAGGCGGCAAAGCGGATGGATTGGTCTTTGGCGGAATTGTTACGGCGCTCTGCCGAGAGCTATTTGGCCACTCTTCCTGAAATTCAAGAAAAGGGTGAATGGGTCATGCCTATCCTCCGACCCAGTGGTGGTTATTTGAAAGATCCTGCGACCATAAAACCCGAAGCTGACGCAATTGAACATAAACGCACCTGATGCGCTCCGCTGATACCAATCTGCTCATTTATGCAGCCGATCCTGATTCCCCTTATCATCAGCGGTCTCGCGATTTTTTCATGACAGTGCAGTCGGAGGACGCGAGGTTCGTGTTATGTGAACTGATCCTGGTGGAACTTTATATGCAGCTTCGAAATCCAGCCGTATTTCGAATGCCTTATTCACCGAAAGAAGCGGCTGATTACTGTAACGGGCTGAAGGCTTGTCCTTATTGGCGGTGCGTGGATTATTCGATCGATGTTTCAAGACACCTTTGGAATTGGGCTGAACGGGATGATGGAGGTTTCCGACGGATCATCGATGCTCGAATTGCCCTGACACTCCGTCATCATGGAGTCACGGAATTTGCCACCGCCAATGTAAAAGATTTCCAAAACATGGGTTTTGAAAAAGTATGGAACCCATTGCGAGCTACGGTAGATTAGTTTTTTTGACAGGATACACAGTGTCATCGATCCCTGCTCAAGATAAGGCTTCCAGTTCAGGGCGATTGGATGGGCGCAGCTGATGAGTCTTTTCGATGTAGCTTCCAATCCAGATCCATTGGATCACATCAAATGTAATCGAAAAAACAAAGGCAAAGGAATTCATGGATTCCTTGCCCGTAAAATCGTGGGCGATGATTGCCATGACAATGGATACTGGCACTGCGATGCAGATAAGCTTTATGCTGACAATCCAGGCAAAAACAAAAAACTTGCATAGAAATTGGTTTCCAAACCCTTCATTGATGCCCTTCAGATAAAGCATCCCCCATATTGTTATGGCAACGCTGATCACAGAAGCCATGACATCCAATGGCCTTGTTTCTCCATCGGGAAAGGCACTCGCAATCGCCATCATCAACACCACACCCAGGAAATAGGGGCCGGCTTCTGATTCTTTGAATGAATGTTCTTGGAACTTCTCAATAACCGGATTTGGGTCCCATATTTGCATGGGTGTTATTATGAACGAGTTGCTGGTAGGTGTGAAGTAAAATTCCTTTGATCATTCCCAGGTGGCAAGGAATTCCACCAGGTCCCGCAATTCGAACGGGGTGAGGATGCCGATCATGGGGGGCATGGTGGAGGCCTGTATGACGGTGCGTTGCTCGATGTCGGGTGTGGCCAGTTCCTGTTTTTCTCCGGCGACGTTGATGAATGTCAGCGTCTCGTCTTTTTCGGATGCGATGCGTCCGGAGTGTGTGGTGCCGTCTTTGAGTTGAATCATGGTGAGAGCATAGCCTTCCGCCAGTTTTGCTGAGGGATGGATGAGTGACTCTAGAAGGTATTCGCGCGTCTTGGTTTTACCAATGCCTTTGAGCACCGGCCCGACCTGGTTTTCGGGGCCTCCGGCATCGTGACAGCGAATGCATTGTGCAGCGATATGCCCTTCGAATACCTGCTTGCCCCGTTCGATGTCTCCACCTGCCAGAGCAGATTGGTGGTAGGTTAATCTCATAGGACTTCCCAAGTTTTGACGGTACTGGGTTGCTTTCTCTGCCAGATCCGAACCTTTTTGTGCCGACACCGCTTCAAGAACATCCAGGTGGAGTTTTGAATCGAGGTTTCCTTCTTTCAAACGATCGAAATATTCTTTCAGGATGGAACGACTGGTTTCGTAGTGTATGGTTCCTAACTGCTTCAACCCCAGTTGCTGTTCCTTGAGGGTGAGTGAACGCCCTTTGTCTCTGAAATAATTGGTAAACTGTTCGGCGTTCGTTTTCGCAAGTGAGTCAAGAGCCTGGTGTCGCAGGGGGGCTTGATCGGATTGAAGCGCCTGGTTGATGACTTCTGTTAGTCCGATGTAGGCGGATTCGGTCAGGGCCGAGAGGGAGCCGATGCGTGTGGTGAGTTCAAAGTCCGGTGAGAGGACCCACGCGGCCAGGGTGGCATCATTGACTTTGATTTGATAGGTGTCCACGAGGCGGATCAATTCCGAACGGAGTGTGGGAGTTGCTTCGTTGAGGACGGATTGGAATCCGGATTTCAATACATTGTCTGCAGCGTCAGGTTCGCGGTTTACCAGATGGCGCACCCGTCCGGTGACGCGATCAAGGTAGGGATGGGCGTTCCAGGTCGCCAGAGATTCCAATGCCTCGATGCGCATGGTTTCCGGTGCGGTGTGGTCCCGGGCGTAGGCCAGGAGTCGGGCAGCGTTTTCCTGTCTGCCCAGACGCATGTTGGCGTTGATGGCACGTCTTAGGATAGCTTCATCACTGTGCATGGTCTCGGGCAAATTCATCAGCAACCAAGCGAGGTCGTGCAGGGCTCCTGGGATCGAGAAATCATCATGAATCGCACGGGCGGCTTCCTGAACGACATGGATATGATCGTCTTTTAGGAAGGCCTTCACTGCTTCGGATTGCAGACGACGCAATGCCACCACGGCTGCCACTCTCACGGGTAACGATGCGTCGGATGAGCAGGCTTCCAGGGAGGCGACGTCGTTCATGCCAACCCAAGCCATCACGCCGGCATGTCGAAGGTAAGGGTCTTCGCCATTGTTTTCTCTAAGCATTTGCCGGACCGCTTCGAATCCGAAGCGGTCTCCTGTTTTCCCGAGCGCGATTCCCGCCATGAACCGGACGCGCGGGTGATCGTCCTTCAGAAGGCTGATGAGTTGGTTGGAAAGCGGTGTGGCTTTCAGGTCGCCTGCGATCTTGGCGCTTTGCGCCCGCACCTCAGGGGAGGGGGCCTTGAACGGCAACAGTGATAAAACGGAGGCAGGCACCCGGTCTTCAAATTGTCCGATTCCCCAAAGCGCGTGGATTCTGGCGAGTAAGGGCGCTTCCGCGTTTCGAGCCATTGCAAGCAGTTCGTTTAATCGCTCGCGCCGTACGAGTTCAAATTGAGCTTTCAAGCGAATGCGCTGATCCGCATGCCCCAGCCAGGTGAGTAAATCGGATATGGCTTGTGCTTTGAATGACATGCTGATCAGACGCTTTACCTCCTGACGGATGAGTGAACTTGCGACATTCGGATCATCCACCTTGTAGATCGCACCCTTGTCGTTGGGCATCCACATGCCGTCCCAGTCTGCGATGTAGGTGCCGCCATCGGGACCGAAGTTAATGGCGCTGGCCATCAGGCCCTGATGAAAAATGTGCTCGTCCACCATTTCAAAGTAAGCCCCTTTTGGCTTTGCCCGAAACGCGGTGATCTTTTTCACCGGAAATTGAGCGAGGAAAAAGAATCCTTTATAACGGTCGTTGAGTGCGGTTCCCGGATTGTATTTGAACCCACCCGGACCAACAGAATAATTGGCGATGGGGGGAGTGATGTAGGCGGCTTGTCCCTCGTGATGGGGGATCCACATTTTTTCTTCGATCCAGGGACTGTAGGTCGGCATGCCGGTGTAGGTGGCCCATCCCTTGGTTCGGAACTGCCAGTTCAGGCGCCATCCGGAATCCGATCCTTCGGTGATGTAAACAAAGCGTTCGCGTTCACCCCGAACGTCGCCGTCGTTGTCCACCGAGAACCAGTTGCCGAAATCATCGAACGCGATTTCTTGAACGTTGCGCAAACCGTAAGCAAACAGCTCCAGGTCGGAACCATCCGGACGCATTCGGAGTACGCCGCCGGTGTTGGGATGATGAATCTTGTTGCCTTCTTTTGTTGTGACCGAAATACCGTTGTCTCCCACTGAAAAATAGATCCAGCCATCGGGTCCCACGGTAAGTCCATGGATGTCATGACCGTCCATGGCGGCATGTACCCCGAATCCGCGATGTAAGATTTCACGGCTGTCGGCGATGCCGTCCTGATCCTTGTCGGTGAGTCGCCAGATGTCGGGATAGATGGTGTAATAAACATCGTTTCCATAAGGCAGGACACCTGCAGCGGCTCCGTTGTTGGGCTCATTGAAACCTTCCGCAAACACTTTGCTTGTGTCGGCCTTGCCGTCGCCGTCGGTGTCTTCGATCCGGTGGATGCGTTCCTTGACCATGGTCAGGTCACGCCAGTCGTGACTGCCATCGTTGTTCAGGTCGGGTAGCCATTGACGATTTTCCCCGCTTTTTTCCGGTGCCATCCATGATTTAAAAAGTTCGATTTGTTGCGGGATGGAGTCCGATCCCAGATCTTCCTTGATCCATTCCTTGTGAGCACGGATGTCGATGTCCACGCTGCCGCGTCGAGCTGTTTCGACGACAAACAAGCGGCCCTGATCATCGAAACTCAATGCGACCGGATTGATCAAAAGGGGCTCCCGCGCCCACAATTCCATTTCCAAACCGCGATCGACAAGGGGGACGTAATCGGTGGCGGCGGGATATTCCTGTTGAGCGGGCAGAGATTGGGTAAAGGAAAAGAGGATCGCGAGCGTCATGTTGCAACACATTCGCATGCTGCTTGTATCCGCAGATATAACCGATGGAAATCGCATTGAGTGATCTTGATCGAACAATGCATTTGAATCACGCAAAAACTACCCAACGATGCATAAGATGCCAAAGGAATCAGATTTTTTTTCGATCTCAATGCTGAACTGGAATGGCTAACTTGACTACGCTTAAAAAGCGTTCCATGATCATTTTACATGAAGACGATTACGACCCACGATGCGAAGACGCATTTGTCGCGTTATCTTGCAGAGGTGGAAGAAGGGGGCAGGATCACCATTGCACGCGGGAAAAAGCCGGTGGCGATGTTGGTTCCGATCACGTCCCTCAAGAAGCAAGTCCGCCCCAAAGTGGGAAGTATAAAAGGGCCACGGTATGAGTTCCCTGATATCGCTTTTAGGGCGTTGAATGAAGAGGACCTCAAGGAGTGGGGATTGTGAACCTTTTGCTGGATACCTGCACATTTCTTTGGTTGGCGCAGCAGCCGGCCATGATCAGCGTAACAGCCTCCAAATTGATCGATAACACCGCCAATGAACTGTATTTGAGCCAGGCTAGTGTTTTGGAAATCGTGATGAAACACTCTACCGGCAAACTGCCCTTACCGGATGCTCCGAGTAAATGGGTTTCTTCCAAGTTAAGATATCATCAAGTTGTCGATTTTCCCTTAAAGCAAGAAGTTATGTTCCATAGCGGGGAATTGCCCCGGATTCATGCCGATCCATTCGATCGTTTACTGGCGGCTCACGCGATCATTGAAGGGTTTACCTTGCTGTCGCCAGACAAGCCCTTTTCAAACTTGGGAGCATCTCGAATTTGGTGAGTTGGAAGAGCATTTAATTTAAGGTGTCGAATCAATCATGAAACAACGCTATTTCATTCTAATCTTGATCCTGGGATTGTGGGGGATTTCCACGATATCCTACCGGATCTTTGCACAAGATCAACCCGTTGGCCGACTGTCCGATTATCGGCAAACGGATGCCTACTACAACGAGTTGCATCGTCCCCAGTTTCATTTCACACCTCCCATGAACTGGATGAATGATCCAAATGGGATGGTGTATTTTGATGGCGAGTACCATTTGTTTTACCAACACAACCCACATGGCAACACCTGGGGCCACATGAGTTGGGGGCATGCGGTGAGTCCGGATCTGGTGCATTGGGAACATCTGCCGATCGCCCTGCAGGATCATTATGGGGTGATGATTTTTTCCGGCAGCGCTGTGGTGGATTTTAAGAATACAAGTGGATTTGGAAATGGAGAGCTTCCGCCGCTGGTCGCCATTTATACGGGGCATGGTCATGGCAAGCAGACCCAGGATATTGCCTACAGCAACGATCGGGGACGCACCTGGACGAAGTATGCGGGGAATCCGGTGATTGATCTGAACATGTCCGACTTTCGCGACCCGAAGGTGTTTTGGCATGAAGCATCAGAGAAATGGGTCATGACCGTCTCCATGCCCCTGGAACGTAAGGTGCGATTTTATAGTTCTCACAATTTGAAGGAATGGGATCTCCTCAGCGAATTTGGTCCGGCTGGTGCGGTGAAGGGGATTTGGGAATGTCCGGATCTTTTCCCGGTTGAAATTGAAGGCACACAGGATTCCGAGTGGGTGTTGATTGTCAACATCGGCAGCGGTGCCATCGCGGGAGGATCGGGGTGTCAGTATTTTATCGGCGATTTTGACGGTACCAGATTTATCGTTGATGAGGTCGGCAATCAAAATGAACGCCAATCCGCCCGTCCAACAGGTCGTGTGATTGCCGATTTTGAAGGTGACTCTTTCGGTGAAGGTTGGGTGGCGACCGGGGCTTCCTTTGCTCCCGGACCGATCAAGACTCAGGATCCGTTCAGCGGTTATTTGGGCAAGGGATTGGCCACCAGTTGGGGGAATGGAGATGTTGATCAGGGGGCTTTGCGGTCGCCCGAAATAAAGATCGACGGCAATTATATTCACTTTCTCATTGGTGGGGGGAATCATCCGGGCGAGGCTTGTTTTAATTTGCTGATCAATGGAGAAGTCGTCCGGACTGCCACCGGCACCAACAGCGGCATGCTCCAGTGGCATTCCTGGGATGTGACCCATTTCAATGGAAAGCAGGCGGTGCTGGAAGTGCTCGATCAGCACTCGGGCGGTTGGGGGCAGATCTTTGTCGACCACATCGTGATGGGAGATGAACCTTTCGAAGATCCGGGTGAGCCTGCTCTTTGGGTGGATTATGGAAAGGATTTTTACGCGGCGGTCAGTTGGGCCGATGTGCCTGCCGAGGATGGCCGGCGTTTGTGGTTGGGCTGGATGAGTAATTGGCAGTATGCAAACAACATCCCAACCCACCCCTGGCGAAGCGCCATGTCGATTCCTCGCAGCCTGCATTTGCGTTCCACACCGGACGGATTGAAGCTTGTTCAACGTCCGGTTCACGAGTTACGCAAGCTGCGTGGTGAACGCACGCGGATGTCCGACATCGAAGTGGGGCCACAAGGGGTGGATTTGAGATCAAAAGGGGTGGTTGGTAAACGACTGGAAATCGTGATCGATATCGATCCGGGAACGTCCGGCGAGTTTGGAATCCGGCTGCGAAAAGGTGGGGCGGCCGCCACGGTGGTGGGGTATGAAGTTGCCAGGGAGCAATTATACGTGGATCGCACCCAATCAGGGGACGTGTCGTTTCATGATGCCTTTTCGGTCCGAAATGCAGGGCCATTGTCCAGACGCAATGGTTCCATCCGCCTGCACCTGTTTTTGGATGATTCCTCCGTGGAGGTGTTTGGCAATCGCGGGGAAACAGTGCTTTCTGAACGCATTTTTCCTTCTCCCGAACATCTCGGTGTCGAATTGTTCTCGAACGGGGGAACGGCTCATGTCAAGCGTCTGAGAGCCTGGGAACTGGATTCGATTTGGCACAAGCCGTGATCCGCAAAGGATCAGGCCTGAGTTGGTCCTGTTGGACTTGCAGGCTCCTCAGGCTGCCCTAAATTCAGGCGGGCGACCACTTCGCGGGCCAGCACCTCATAGGCTGCCGCGCCTGCGCTGTAGGGATCGTAATCCACAATGGGTTTGCCGTGACTGGGCGCTTCGGCGAGTCGCGTTGTGCGTGGGATGACCGTTTCGAACACTTTTTCGCCAAAATAGCCCCGCACTTCTTCCACCACCTGGTGCGAGAGTCGCGTCCGGGCATCGAACATGGTCATGGCCACGCCGAGCAGTTCCAGATCGGCATTCGCTCCAGATTCCTTCAACTGGTTCATCACGCGTGTCAGCATCGCGATCCCTTCAAGCGCGTAATATTCGCACTGAAGAGGTACCAGCAGGTGGTCCGCTGCACAAAAAGCATTGAGAGTGATGACTGCAAGGGAGGGTGGGCAGTCGATCAAGATGGCGTCGTAGCGATCGGATTGAACCAAAGGTTCGAGAGCATCCTTGAATCGGTGCAAATGTCGATCGCTTTGGGCCAGTTCGATTTCAGCGCCACAGAGGTCGACCTCTGAAGGGATGATGTCCAGCCTGTCATAACTGGTTGCCTTGATCTTGTCCGCCAAGGTGCCTTCACCCAAAAGGGGGCGATAAGCGCTTGCTCCCTCTTCTTTTTCCAGACCCAGTCCACTGGTCGCATTGGCCTGCGAATCCACATCAATCAACAGCACGCGGAACTGGTCCGCAGCCAGACATGCAGCGAGGTTGACGGTGGTGGTTGTTTTCCCCACTCCGCCTTTCTGGTTGGCTATAGCTATGACGTGTGTCTTCGGCACGCAAGGTTTTTAAAGAAAGCAGGGCTCTTTGTGCAAGGACATTAGAGAATCACTTGCCATCAAGTCAGGCGCCAAGGGTGGTATCAGGATTTGCGCAAAGGGGTTTTTCCTCCAATGAAGGGGGTTGTCAGCGGCCGTTTTGGTAGTCTTCGTTGAAGATGTATGAGGTGGGTTGTATGCCGGTCTTACCTGTTAACACAAAGATCATGAATGGGATCAACCCCATAAAAGCGCCCATGGCCAAATGGGTGATGGGTGCCCCCACCAGGAAGCCTCCTGCCACCAGAATCAGGCTGAGCAGGGGAAGAAGTCCATTTCGGTCGGGAATGCTAAATCCGGCAGCAAGGATGCAGCCGACGGTGAAAAGGCCTATGTCCCAACCTGCCACAAACAAGGCAAGTCCCATGACATAAAAAGTGGGTAACACCGTGAACCGTCCATGTTTGAATGCCTGACATTGAAGAATGGTCCCCATGGCCAAACTGCCGAACGTGGCTGCAGTAGCGGTCAAAGCGTTTTCCGGATGTGTGTGAGTATATGCTTTTCCCCAGATTCCAAGGACGTAGGAAACGCACCCCGCTCGAACAAAGTCACTCCAGTTGGGTGCATAACCTAGAGCTGCTTTCCATGGAGCACTTCGTTTGACTTTCTTCAAGGGATGCATACGTTTCAGTGCCAGCAGAGGCCACCCTGGAATCCAGAGCCCCAGACAACAAACGGAAAACAAAATCCACGAATCTAAAACAGAATCAATCAAAGCATCCCAACTATGAGAACACCTTATTGGCTCATGCAATCAAAAATTCTAACACAACTATACTTTGTTTTTTGCATTGCAAATTAAATTCGTGTTTTAGTTATTTTTGTCGGCTTTTAGCATTGGGCTGTCGTAATTTCGATACTTTTGTCGGATTTTCGCTATTGGTAGAATTCTGATGAAAAACCTGTCGCTTTTGAACCTTTAATGGACCGGTGATAAAATTGAGTACCCCGATCGCGTTGTAGGGGGATGGATTTCCCTTTGGTTTCTTCCAGCAGGTCGAAAAGCGCTTGATTCATGGCTTTGATGCGATCCTGATGTCGATCTTCACGGATCAGATTGTGCAGTTCATGAGGATCACTTTTCAGATCATACAATTCGTCTTTATCCCAAATGCCGTGGTAGCGAATGTATTTGTAGCGCTCCCCGCGAATGGCGTGCGTGGTCGGTGTCTGGGGGTAGTTCCGTTCCCAAAGGTATTCATATAACAAATAGGATCGCCATTCCGTTGACTCACCTTTCAGGAATGGTAAGAAGGAACTCCCGTCCATATGGCCAGGAATGGTCACTCCGGCCAGGTCCAATAGTGTGGGGGCAATGTCAATGTTGGCAACGGTCTGGGAGACCTTTGTTCCCGGTCTGTTGAGCCGGGGATACCGGACCAGCATCGGGATGCGCATGGATTCTTCATACGCGTTGCGTTTATCGATCAGTCCGTGCTCGCCGAATAGGAAGCCATTGTCGCCCAGATAGATCACCAGGGTGTTCTCTGCTTCGCCCGACTCATCCAGCCAATGGAGTAACTCGCCCACACTGTCATCGACTGCCAGCAGGGTTTCACAGTAGCGTTGATAGTATTGTTCCATGTCCAGATCCGTGTAATACGCGTATTCGACTCCATGGCGGCTGTTACGCTGGTTTTGCACCCACAAGGGTTTGGTGCGGGCAATGTCCGGATTGTCCTTCCAATCCTTATGGATGGGGAGCTTTTCGTTCCGATAACGGTAGGCATGTCTCTCGGCTGGAATGAAATCCGCATGTGCTGCTTTATGGGAAACATAGAGGAAGAATGGTTTCTCCTTTTTTCGGTGCTTTAGCCAATCCAGACTGAATGCGGTCAGTTCGTCTGTGATGTATCCGTCTTGGGATTGGCGTTCCGTTCCATTGATATTGAATCCATCGCGACTGGCCTGCGGCACAAATCGGCCTTTGACGGATGATTTTGCCGGATCTGTCCAATAAACACCCTGTCCCTTGAAGCTAACCCAGTGATCGAAGCCGCGCTGTGGGTGGTCGATATTTCCTCCCATGTGCCACTTGCCGATAAATGCTGTTTCGTATCCGCTCTGTTGCAACAATTCAGGGAAAAAGGTCAAATCCTCACGGACGGGATTGTAATTATCGATCACACCATGATTGTGGGCATACAAGCCAGTCAGGATCGACGCGCGGCTTGGGCTGCATAAGGATGTGGTGACGAAAGCGTTTTCGAAATGAGTTCCTTCCCGGGCAAGTCGATCCATGTGAGGCGTTTCAATGAACGGGTGGCCCATGAATCCCATGGCGTCAAATCGATGGTCATCGCACAGGATCAACAGAATATTGGGTCGATTCTCGGCGCATAGCATCGGCTGCATGGAGGTGAAAAAGCTTATGTTGCACGCAATAAAGCTGTAAAAGAGCCAATGGGTCACACCGTTTTTTATCCGGAGTTTGGAGATCATGCGCTTATCCTACCCAAACCCTTTACCTCGCCAAATCGAAAATGCTTCCACGATGTGCATTCGCAACTATTCAGCGAAGTCACCAAAATCATTGAAAAAGGGCTCAGCCTGACTATGCTTCGGTTCATGACTATCCAGTGGAGATTTTTATTGTTGGCGTTATGTGGTCTTTGGTTGGCCGGTTGTGGTTCTGAAAACGCCGCCAAGGAGGATGATGGTACCCTCCGAATCGCGGTGATTCCGAAAGGGACCACCCATGAATTCTGGCGTTCCATCCATGCCGGTGCGGTGAAAGCTGAAAAAGAACTCAATGCTGAAGGCAAGAAGATTGAGGTGATATGGAAGGGACCGCTCAAGGAAGATGATCGCGATCAGCAGATCAGTCTGGTGCAAAATTTTACGACATCCGGAGTGGACGGTATTGTTTTGGCTCCACTGGATGCGCAGGCTTTGGTTTCACCCGTTGAAATCGCCCAAAGCGCGGGTATTCCGGTAGTGATTATTGATTCCGGTTTGAACACCGACAAATACGTCAGCTTTGTTGCCACAGATAATTTGAAAGGCGGTCAAATGGCCGGTGAATACCTCGCCAATCAGTTGAAAAACGAAGGAAAAGTCATTTTGTTGCGTTATGCAGTGGGATCGGCCAGTACCGAAAAACGTGAAAACGGATTTCTTTCCGCCCTCGAAAAGAGTCCCAACATTCAGTTGATCTCTTCGGATCAATACGCCGGACCAACCCGCGAAACGGCTTATCAGAACTCCCAAAACCTGCTCAACCGTTTTGGTCAGGAAGTGAATGCCATTTTCTGTGTGAACGAAAACTCCACCATCGGTATGACCAAAGCGCTTCGCGAAATCGGTCGCGCTGGCGGTGAAGTCAAGATGATCGGATTTGATGCCGGTTCCCAATCCATCAAAGACATGGAAAGCGGCGACGTGCAGGGGCTGGTGGTTCAGGACCCGGTGCGTATGGGTTACGAAGGGGTCAAGACCATCGTGGCACACATCGAAGGCAAGCAGGTTGAAAAACGCATTGATACCGGTGTGGTGATGATCACTCCGGAGAACCTCAATGATGAAGAATCCCAACGCCTGCTGAATCCTCCCATCGACGAATATCTGGGTGAATAAGCGCGAAATGAATTGAACAACGTGTCCACCGAACCACCCATGCAGTCGTCTGTGGCGGAGACTCCGGCTCTGCGTCTCCAAATGAAGGGAGTGCGCAAGTCCTTTGGCGCGACCAAAGCCTTGAGAGGTGTGAGTTTCGAAGTGGGACCTGCCGAAGTTCACACTTTGATCGGTGAGAACGGTGCTGGCAAGAGTACCCTGATGAAGGTGATCAGCGGGGTGCATGCTCCGGATGAAGGCAGTATTTTATTGGACGGGCAACCCTTCCAGCCCAAAAACCCGCAACACGCCCGGTTGTCAGGCATCGCCATGATTTATCAGGAGCTCAACCTGGCTCCGGACTTGTCGGTGATGGAAAACATTACTCTTGGGGATGAGCCATGTTCCTGGGGGTGGCGCCGTATTTCGGAGCAAAGGGCGCGCACTCTCGAGGCGCTTGAAAAACTGGACCATACCTCGTTGCCTCTCGACCTTCCGGTCAATCGCCTGAGCATCGCCGAGCAACAGATTGTCGAGATCGCCCGCGCGTTGATTGGACGTCCAAAAGTGCTGATCATGGACGAACCCACCAGCAGCCTGACTCAGGTGGATGTTCAGAATTTGTTTCGTGTGATCGGACGGCTCAAGGACAGCGGGGTGAGTGTGGTTTACATCAGCCATTTCCTTGAAGAATGCCAGCAGATCAGTGATCGCTACACCGTATTGCGGGATGGTGAATCGGTGGCCAGCGGGGATATGAAAAAGGCTGATCTGCAGGATATCATCCATCAAATGGTCGGTCGCGAGATGAAGGATATTTATCCCCGCAAGGAACATTCCATTGGAGAACCGGTGCTTGAAATGGAAGCGTTGGCGGGACGCGAAAAGCCCAGGTCGGCCACCATACAATTGTGCAAAGGTGAGATTTTCGGTGTGGCTGGTTTGGTCGGAGCAGGGCGGACCGAGACCTTGCGGGCTTGTTTCGGTTTGGACAAAGTGGCTGCTGGCCGCATTGCGGTTTTTGGCCAGGAATCCACCCATGCCACGCCCACGCAACGTTTGTCACAAGGGATGGGGTTGTTGAGCGAAAACCGAAAAGAGGAAGGACTTTTGTTAAACCGCGACCTGGCCGACAACCTGACACTGACCCGCTTTGAAGGTATCTCAAAAATGGGATTCATCCCCGTAAGGGCGCAAACTGAAAAGGCTCAACACTGGATTGAAAAACTCCAGGTCAAAACCCGCAGTCCGCGTCAAAACGTCGGAGAACTGTCCGGCGGCAATCAACAAAAAATCGCCATCGCAAGATTGCTGCATCATGACGCGGACATTCTGCTCTTGGATGAACCCACCCGAGGCATTGATATCGGCAGCAAAGCCCAGATTTACAGTCTGATTTGCGAACTGGCCAAAAGAGGCAAAGCCATCGTGTTTGTGAGTTCCTACCTGCCGGAATTGCTGGGGATTTGCGACACCATCGGCGTGATGTGCCGCGGTGAAATCAAAACCAAACGACCGGCCGATCAATGGACCGAACACGAGTTGATTGGGGTGGCTGTCGGACAAATTGCCGAATCTGGCTCAAACGAAACCGATCCTGACCTTCAATCGGCTGAATAACTTTTTACTATCCGAACACATGGCAACTCACACAGATTCAAAAGATCGATTCGATTGGAAGAAATTCCTCAACTCCTTCGGGCCTTTGTTTGGCCTCCTGCTCGTTATCGGATTGTTTTCATTGAGCGAAGAACTGCGACCGGTCTTTTTCACCGGAGGCAATGCCAAACTCATCCTCACCCAGACTGTCATCGTGGCCACCGGGGCTCTGGGTATGACGCTGGTGATTGTCAGTGGCGGGATTGATTTGAGCGCCGGGTCGGTGGTGGCCTTGACCAGTGTGGTGGCTGCCACGTTGTTGGTTCAGGAAGTTCATCCGGTTGCCGTGGTTTTGCTGACGGTTCTTGCTGGAGGCTGCATTGGCGCCATCAATGGCGGCATCATCGCCGGGTTCAAAATGGTGCCATTCATCGTGACGCTGGGGATGATGGGGATCGCGCGCGGTGTCTCTAAATGGTTGGGAAACAATCAAACTGTCAATCCCGAGAACAACCCTCTCAATCGCCTGATGGAACCAGTCAATCCTCTGGAACTTTGGCCGCTGCCCATCGGGGTGTGGGTGACCATTGGACTGGCTTTGATCATGATGGTTATCATGAAATACTCCATTTTCGGACGCTACATATTCGCCATCGGTTCCAATGAAGACACCGCACGTCTGTGCGGTATTCGTGTGCGAACAACCAAGGTGATGATTTATGCGCTGGCCGGACTGTTCTTTGGTTTGGCGGGCTTGATGCAATACTCCCGTTTGACCCAGGGAGATCCAACGGTGGCGATCGGACTTGAACTTGAGATCATTGCCGCAGTAGTGATTGGTGGTGCCAGCCTCAGTGGGGGTGCCGGCAGCATCTCGGGAACCATTCTTGGCGCACTGA
>JAQCFT010000236.1 GCA_027619545.1 Verrucomicrobiota bacterium
GCTGATTTGATTAAATCTCACATCAAAGATATTGATCTTAGGGATCTTTTTGGGGACGAATGAAGCGGTGGATTGAGGCGAGCGAGTGTGTAGATCAAACTGGGTGCACAACTGAAAAGGTGGCGCCCCGCTGCTTTGGGGCCGACGGCGCGTTGAGGTTTGCGAAAGCCTGCCGTGTTGAAAGAATACGCCACCGGACGCGCAGCAGTGCATCTCTACCAAACTGCAGTCGGCATCCCGGCAATCTGAATCGCTCCCATTCACTCAAGCCTTCCCACACCTTTGCTTGTGTCCTGCCTCTGATCCATCTATGATGCGCCCATGAATTTCCTCGATTATCTGGTCCTGCTGGGCTACTTCGCCTTGATGATATGGATCGGCCGTGTGGCCATGCGGCGAGTCAAAGCCCAGGAAGATTACTTCATGGGGGGGCGCCAGTTTGGCAAATGGTTGCAGGCCTTCGCCGCATTCGGCGCAGGCACGGGATCCTCCGACCCGGTCAATACTGCCCGCACGAGTTTTACCAGCGGCATGAGCGGTATATGGAGCACGATGTCGTGGTTGTTCGTGACGCCCTTTTACTGGATCACAGGTGTGTGGTACCGGCGCATGCGTCATATGACGCTCGGAGACTGGTTTGTTGAGCGTTATGAATCCAAACCCATGGGTGCGGCTTACACTATCTTTGGTTTGTTGTTTTACATGGTTTACGGCTCGATGCTTTTTTCCGCCATCGGCAAAGTGGCCGCCCCTTTGCTGGGAGATGCCATCGTAATTGGAGGGCAGTCTTATCAGTTGGAATATGTGCTCGTTCCAGCCATTGCGGTCATTGTGATTGTTTACGGAGTGCTGGGGGGACTTACGGCTGCCTACTGGACGGACATGGTTCAGGGCATTTTTATCATCTTGCTATCCATCATGCTGGTTCCATTTGGTCTGCATGCTTTGATTGAACGGTTTGGAGATCCTTCCACGGATGGTTTGATGACCGGGTTTCGCATCATGCACGAGCAGTTGCCGGCTGGTATGTTTCAACTGGTGGGATCTGCCAATTCCAGCGAGTTTCCATTGTATCGCATCGTCGCGGTCACATTGATCTCCCTGATCGGTATCGTGGTTCAACCACACTTCATCGCGACGGGTGGTGGTTCCGCCAAAACCGAGCTGAACGCCCGTGTGGGTCTTGTCGCAGGCAATCTTGCCAAACGTTTTTGTACGATTGGTTGGGCGATCACCGCCCTGATTGTTCTGGCGTTGTTTGCGGATAACGCGGAAGTCATGAGTGATCCCGACCGCGCCTGGGGAATCGCCTCGCGGGAACTGTTGGTGCCTGGTTTGAGGGGGTTGATGCTGGCTTGTCTGTTGGCGGCATTGATGAGTTCCGCCGACACCTACATGCTGGTCAGTTCCGCCTTGATAGTTCGCAATATTTACATTCCTTTCGTCAATAAAAATGCCTCGGAATCCGCCTGTCTGACCATCGGACGTGTTTCCGGCATGTTGGTTATCGTGGGGGCCGTGGTGGTTTCATTGAAGATGATGAATGTATTCCAACAGTTGCAACTCACCTGGGTGTTCCCGATCCTGTTCGCGGCTCCTTTCTGGATCGGCATGTATTGGCGTCGTGCCACCACTGGTGCAGCTTGGGTCACGATCGCGTTTTCCACCTTGTTTTTTTTCATCGTTCCCAAATTGATTCCGGTGTTGATGTCGGGCATGATGGAAAATGAGCGCTTTACCGCCGTTACCGATCAGGTCACCGTGCAAATCGAACGAACCGCCGCTCCCTCCGATATTCGCCGGCGAAACATGGAAATCCAGGAATACGACAAAGCCCTGGCGAATGCCGGGGATGACGCGAATCTGATCGAACAGCTTGGACCCAGACCGGCGGCCATCGAAGCAGGTCAGACCATGTTCGATACCCTGACTACCGGCGGCAAATCGATTTACTGGTCTGGTGGAGTTACACCTTTGGAAGGGGCCCGGTTGGAGGAAACGGATCGCAGACAAGAAGGTTCCAAAACGATAGTTGTGCGGAATTACACCGGACCGATGAAAGGCAGCGGAGAATTTCGACTTGATTTCCTGGTCTATGATTTCCTGGGCCTGGATCTCAAACATCGGTCCGATTCCATGTTGGCCACGATGGAATTGCCTACAAAGATCGTTCTGCCTTTTATTGTGATGATCGTCGCGAGTTTGATTTCGCCACGCAACTCAAAGGAGGCTTTGGATCGCTATTACAGCAAGATGAAAACGCCGGTGGAACCTGATCCTGAGAAAGACAAAGCCGCGCTGGAAAACATGTTGGCCGACACTGCAGGTCGTGAAGCCAGGAAACTCCTTCCCGGAAGTGATCTGGAATTCGAAAAACCCAAGTTGCTGGACATTTTGGGATTTGTGGGCACATTTGCCCTGTGCTTTCTGATCATCGGGTTGGCAATTTGGATGGCGGGTCTCGGTGGTTGATCAGGGTTTGGCAAAGTTTCAAAGGAAAAACCAGGGCACAGGCAGGTCCGGTCTTGATTATGAATACAACTAACAATTTTAAGAATTGGTTGGCGGTTGCTATGACAACTTTGAGTGTCGCAACCTGGATCCTCGCGACAGGATGCGGGGGTGTTTATTCCTCCATCGAAGAAGATGTTCATTCCGATGCGCTGGTTGTGGTTCATGATAATAATTTTGCAGCCAAAGTTCTTGAATCCGATCAACCGGTCATGGTTGATTTCTGGGCTACCTGGTGTGGTCCCTGCCGTCAAATGGCACCTCTGGTATCCCAACTTGCAGATGAATATGAAGGACGGGCTGTTGTAGCCAAATTGGATGTCGACCGAAGCGCGGTCATTCCGAAACAATACGGCATCATGGCCATCCCGACATTCATCGTGTTCCATCGAGGCAAAGAAGTGGCTCGTTATGAGGGGATGACTTCTTATAAGGGGCTCAGCTCCATGCTTGAAAAACCGATGGGTTCCGAACCTCAGACACCAGAACCCGGACCGGTTCCCGAAACGCCTTCTGCTGAAGAAGCCCTGTGACCGCTGAATCCGCACACACACCTCCGGCGCCTTCTGTCATCGGCCTGATAGCGGGTGGCCTGTCGTTGCCCATTGAGTTGGTGAAATTATTGCGTGCCGCCGGTTCGTCAAACATCGTGGTGGTGGCTTTTGACGGGGAAACCGATCAGGTGATAGAGTCACTGGCGGATGAGATCGCCTGGATCAAGGTGGGTCAGCTCACCAAAATGATCCGCTTTTTCAAACAGCATGGCGTCACACAATGCTTCATGGCGGGCCGCATCGCTCCGAAGAACCTGTTTGATGTGCGTCCCGATTTACGGGCTGCTTCACTCCTGTTTCGACTCAAAGAAAAGAACGCACATACCATCTTTGGCGGCATTGGAGATGAATTGAAAAAAGATGGCATCGAACTGATTAAAGCTGTCCCCTGGCTCAAACCTTTGATGCCGGTTGAGGGTTTTTCAATCGGCAAGCAGATGAAACCCACCCAACACGATGATGTCGCGTATGGATTTCGAATTGCCAAAGAAGTCAGTCGACTGGAAATCGGGCAAAGTGTTGTTGTCAAAGACGGCACCGTGTTGGCGGTTGAGGGATTCGAAGGAACCGATGCTTGTCTGAAACGGGGAGGCCAACTTGCGGGCAAAAAAGGGGGAGCCATTGGTATCAAGGTTGCCAAACCCGGCCACGATATGCGATTTGATATTCCATGTATCGGGTTGCAGACCATCGAAAACTGTATACAACATCAGTTCCGAGCCCTTGCCTTCGAAGCCGGTAGCATCATCCTGCTCGAAAGAGAGGCCATCGAGCGTCGCATCTAAGGAGAATCCTTCACCCTCCTATCCACACAAGATTGACAAACAGGCAGAACGTGGCATCCCGCCGCGTCCTCATGGCGATCGATCCCCCAAAAAAACTTTCGGCGGCAATCCCCAAACCTCCCCCTATAGAAGGCATGAACACTTTTGGGAAATCAAAAAATGCCCATAGCCAGATCTCTTCCACAAGGGATCAGCGGAGTCGATAAAAGCGTTTGGGCCGGGTGATTTTCTCTTGGTGATATCCGGGTTCTTCGGTTGGTAGAGTCGTCCATGGACCGGACAGGTTTTCGGATGTTTCCAGCATGCGTCCAAGTTCCCACTTCAGGCGCAACATGCCCTTTTCAATTTCGTAGCTTGAGAATTGTTGGTTTGCGGCATGGTCTTGTGCCCATTGATCCAACATCGGTGTCAGGGTAACACGCCACAGCCTGTAGCCACCCGAGTTCATGTGCAACCTGTCGCTCAGAAAGAGCTGTGGGTAGGGTTGCCCCGCTTCGTCCACCATCGGAGTATAGATGTCGAAATAATATCCCCCATTGACTTCCGCCAATTCCGAAAGGCGTTGGTTCAGTTGCTTCATTTCTTCAAGCAGATGGCGGCGGGCAGGACTCGGTTTGACCGACATGAATGCAAAAGAACTTCCTGGGAGTTGGGATTTCATCCGTTGGATGAAGGTTGCATAATCCGCCGAAACTTCCTCAACCGTGCGCCCACCCGCCAGATCATTATCCCCTTCATACACCACCACCAGGGAAGGCTTATAAGGAACCACCAGTCGATCGAAATAGTAAAGCAGGTCGGGCATGGTCGATCCCCCGAACCCTCGGTTGAGCACGGGAAAGTTGGGGAATGAAGATGTCAAATTGCTCCACAGTCGAATACTGGATGAACCGACAAATAGAACCGAATGATCAGCGGCCACGCTCGTGTGATCTGATTGCTCAAATGCTTTGATGTCACTCTCGAATCGCGTCGGATCCTGTCCCATCAGTGAGGACAAACTGAGGAAGATGCGGGTCATGATCAGAATTAAAATGGGGCGCTGCATGGTGGGGAAAAGAAAGGGCGCCGATCCATGGGATCTGCGCCCTTGACTGGTAATATGGAATTATCGAATCACCCTGAAGAATCGGGCGGGCTGATCTGCCGTTAGTTGAACTTCACCCGAATCGCTGTTCAATGTGATTGTCTGGGCATCGGTCCATTCCATGAAATCTTCGGTTGATTGGATGGTATAGGTTTGTCCTGACTTTCCATGAACCGTGAATTTCAGGTTGCCGCCATCGCTGCTTACGCTGCTGATGGAAACTTCTTCCACGCCAGGAAGCCCTCCTTCCCAGTCTATTTGAAGAGCGCCCAGATAGGTGAAATGATTGCCGTTGTCGTTGTTGGGGCCGGGAGCGATATGGATGGTGATGGTGCCGTCTGAAGACGGTTTCATGTTTTCGGCAATGGCTGTGCTATCAATATTACCTGCGACGTTCAGGTAAATGATTGATTCGTTGCTTCCCGTGACCTTGTATTCGGTTTCCCTATTGTCGGTGGCGTTGCGTGATCCATAAAAGGTCAGTGTGTAAGCGGTCGCAGGGTCGAGTCCTGTCAGTTGAAAACTGGGAAACACATCCACCAGTCCACTCCATTCCTCACTGTTTCCAAAAAGTGAATCCTGAGTGACGGTTGTGGGGTAGGGGGCCGCTTCAGTGGTTCCCGCCTGATTGACGCCGTTGAAACGTGCGAGCATTTGAATGCCGAAGCCTGTGTTCACGCCATTTACCGCAAGCAATCCGCTCAGCATCCCATTGTCCGTTTGGCCCACCGAGCCTTGGAAGTTGTTCCAGATATTCCCGTCAGCGTCTGCCACGGTTGCAAAGTCCGTGCCTCCCGCATCGATGAGAATCTGAGGTTTGAAGCTGGGCTGCCAATCGACGCGCATCGCGCCAAGGTATGTGAAGTGGTTGCCGTTGGTATTGTTGGGGCCGGGGCCCATTTCAATCAGGATTTCTTTGTTGGCGTCCGGGCGGATGTTTGAAACGGTGACGGTGCCGTCTGCATTGGAGGCTACGTTCAGATCTCCGGTTTTTGAATTGGTACCGGTAACGGTGTACCTTGTTTCACGGTTGTCGCCTGCTTCTCTGGAACCGAAAAAGGTGAAATCATAGGCATTGTCAGCATCCAATCCGGTTAATTTGAAAGCGGGAAACACGTTTTCCTGTCCGCCGAATGGTTCGGTGTTGCCAAATAAAGAATCAGCGGTGGCTGATGCGGGGAATAGGGTGGAGGTTTGCAGTCCGGCTCGATTGACCCCGTTGAATCGTGAGACCATTTCAAGGCCGATATTAGTGCGGATGAATTCGGTTGAGATCAGACGTTCCATCTTGCCGTCGTTGGTGAGTCCGATCGATTCTTCGACATTGTTCCAACTTTCGGGTTCGGTTTGAACATCGATTTCCGTGGTGGTGCCGCCACCAAAATCAAAAAGATAGGTCAGGTTTTCACTCGGTGATTCGATCTTCAGAACCCCCAGATAAATGAAGTGATTCGCGTTGTTGTTTTTTGGGCCGGGCGTCATGTCCACCTGGATTTCCCCGAGGGAATTGGGCTGGACGCCGGCTGCGGTAACTGTTTCCGCAATGTTGTCGGCGACATTCAACGCCACTTCTGCTGTGGAGGCTCCCGTCAGGGTGTAAAGCGTTTCGCGATTGTCTCCCGCCAGTCGGGATGCGTAAAAAGTGATGTCGTAACTTTTGGCGTCATCCAATCCGCCAATGATGAAACTCGGAAGTATGTCCTCCAACCCGCTGAACACTTCCACATTTCCAAAAAGCGAATCAGAAGTCGCTGTCGCCGGAAAAATGCCCGAGTCCGAAGTCCCAGATTGGTTGACTCCGTTGAATCGTGACAACATTTCTATGTACATGTTTGAAGAGTTGCCTTTTGTGGATACGACACCTTCGAAAATACCGTCATCGGTCTGTCCGACCGTGCCTGTGAAATTGTTCCACTGGATGGATTCTCCATCGGCGACCACCGTGGTTGTGGCGTCGTTGGCTCCAAAATCGATGAGAGCTGCCCAGCCGGCGGATGATTCGATCCCGAGAACACCAAGGTAGATGGTGTCGTTCCCGGCCGCATGGTTGCTGCCTTTGGTGAGGGTGATGAGGATCTCACCGAATCCATCCAAACCAATGCCCTCTGCTTGAATAGTGTTGTTGACGTTGCCTGAAGGATTCAGGGACACGGTCTTTGTGGTTGCCCCGGCCACGCGATATTGGGTTTCCCGGTTGTCTGTCGCTGTTGTGTCGGAGGCGTAGAAAGTCAGTGTATAGGTATCGCTGGAACCTTCGGTCCCGATAATTGCCAGCGACGCTCCGCCCGAGTTGCGAATGAGTGAATCCGAACTGGCGGACGCGGGAAAGGTCGATGAACCGGTTGTTCCATCTGCATTGGGGGCGGCTTCAAAGAGCTGGTCAATCAGCAGGGCAATCCCCGTGTCGTTTCCCTCGGTGTCTGAAATAGGAATGTTGTCGAAGAAGCTGGAACCCTTGTCAGCATCGACATTGTTCCAGAAGACCGGAGGTCGGGCGGTCTGATTGTCTCCTCCACCAAAGTCAAACAAGAGGGATTGAGTCTGGGCGAATGTTTTGATGTTCGCCTGCGTACAAAAGCAACTGATGATCGCGGCATATAAAAGCCGACTTAGATGGTAATCATTGATATTCATTGTGTCTTTCATGGCTGACTAAAAAGCTGCGGATTGTCATACAATCCAACCCTTGGAATATAGGTGAATCGTGCTCGACCATGCAAGAAGGTAGAAGGTGGCGTCCTCTTTGAATAGTGAATTCAAAATGGTGAATAGTAAATTATCTGGCAAGGGTGCCTGGTGAGAACGTGCCGCCCCGGCGCGTGCCTTGTGGTTTGCTTATAACGTTTGCCAGAAGTAATTTCAGAAAAAACTCTGCGCCACTGCGTCCCTAGCGCAGCGGGCGTG
>JAQCFT010000237.1 GCA_027619545.1 Verrucomicrobiota bacterium
TCCCGAGCCTGTGCCACCAGATGCAACAACTGGAACTTCCTGTGCGCCGTTCAACACAACTGACACGGTCTGACCACCCTGCCCCACTCGATAGAATTGGGCTGCATCACTTGCGGTGACGGAATGAGGACTTGAAGCCCCATTAACGGCTGTCCAGGGTCCCTTTACAGCACTTGCACTGAACAAAGAACCACCTCCATCCCAGGATATCGTCAGTTGATTTCCATCGGCTTCGATGGCCAGTGTCGTGGTACCGCCACCCGTAGAACCATCCACAGACGGGGTCGGATCCGCTGCTGGAGCGGGATGGGCGAACACGGTGTAGAAGGTGGTTTGAGTTGGGGTGTCAGGACCGTCGTTTGGAGTGTTCTTTGAACTGATCTCACCTTTGGCTGCAATCAGAATTTCGGTCGTCGTCATAGCGACAGTCGGACGGAAGGTCCGAATGTCGATATCATTTTGATTCACAAAAGCGAAGAAGCTGGGCGTCAGTGATTCAAACCCACTGGCTGCGTCGAAAGCAAATACACGCACAAAGGTTTGGGCCAACCCAATGGAATCACCGAACTCATCGCGCAAGGTGCCTTCATAAGCTACCGCGACGCGATCAAGTGCATCTGATGCCAGGTTCACACGGCCAAGTGCGGGAAGAAAATTCGAAGCATCACTACCGCCAAGATCTTCGTTCAGTTCGTTGACCACCGTGGTTCCGGCATAGCTGTCGCTACCGGATGCACGTGAGTCGAAGGCCGCGATCCGAACAACATTCACAGGCAGGAAGTTTTCATCTTCAGCCTGGAATCCATCATCTGCCAGCAATCCCATTGTTCCTCCCAGGAAAACGTAAGGACTATTGATATGCCCCATTAATCGCGTTGCATCGCCACGTCCGGTATCGAACTTGGCTACATCCGTTTTGATCTCGTCCGGAACATCCTCAACAATGTTGACCTGGCCGGTTTCATTTCCGTCGTTATCATGGAAGTAGATGATTTCGTGCACGCGAATAGCGAACCCGCCTTTATAAGATGTCACATTGGACCAGATATCACGAGGATCAACGACCCAGCTTTCTTTGACAACCGATCCATCCGGAGCAAGAATGACCGCTGTGGTGAGGTTCCCGGCTTCACGAATACCTGAACGATCATCCACGGCCACAACGATGTTTCCATTGTCCAAAACAGCCACATCACCACCAAAACGTCCGATTTGGTTACCTGCAGGTTCACCCGAATCCAAACGACCGTTCACCGCATCAATGGCTGGGCTAATGGGGGTGGGTGTCAGTGAGCTTGTATCAAGAGAAAACATCTGCACGGCACCGTATCGTCCGTCTTCCAGACGATTAAATCCAGTGCCCCAACGGTTGTCAGACTGGAATGCAGCATATAGATGAGGTGATGCTTCACCTCCCACAACGTAGTTGGTCGCGCCTGGACGCCGATCACCGGCAACACGACCAGGGTTACCATTCTGACGTGAACCGTTGATTTGACCGGTGAAAGGTGTGCCATCATCGCCGAAGAAAGCGGCGGATTCAGAATTTGATCCACCACCCACAGGTTGAAAAGCGACTGCGTAGTTTTGGTTGGAAAAGGATCCATCATCGGCAAAGGTATTGGCTTCCACCACGAATACGCTGTTACCTATTACACCGCTGAATGGCTCCCAGTTATCCAGGTTGTTTTCACCCACATTGAAGACAATCGTGTCGTCCACAATGCGTCCTTCATCAACCATCGCAGGGACATCACTACTCAATGCGAGAGAAACGCCAGGGGTCACGCCACCTCCATTGTCTCCACCACCGTTTCCAGATCCGCCGAGCACCTTCAGGGTCACTTTGTCAGCCGCATATTCCACTTCCCAGGATAGTCCATCAGCAAGCTGAGCACCGGAGAAATCAGTTTCGCGAAATTCACCTTCCACTGTACCACCTTGAATGAGTGTAAAGGTCTCGCCGCCGACTGGCGTATATCCATCCAGACTAACCTTCAAAATACCTTGAGCAATGCGTGCAATGCCGCCCACTTCCACCGTACCGTGCGAAGAACTGGTGATCACGGCGCTAAGTGTGGATTTGGCCGGGGTTGGGCTTCCGTCCTGCTCGGTGGCGTCCGTGGTGGGGACAACCCCTTCCGGGTCCACGGCCATGTTGAAGTTTTCTCCGATGTAAACGGAAGCGTCGGGGCCACGGAGTTCCAAGGTGCCGTCAGAGGTTTCCGACTGGGTGCCTGTTCCCAGGGCAAAATACTGTTCCACCCGGAAGGAGGCAGAGTCACGCACGATCATGATCGCCTGACCTCCCGCGTCGGCAGCTCCACGAGGACCGCTGATGCCAATGCCGTTTTCGGCGTTCACGGTCATGACAGCATTGTCTTGAAGCAACAGAGTGCTTTCGGTTTCCGGACCCGAGGAGAGCGAACTGCGGAAACCGCCTTCCTGGACGGGACGTTCTTCCGCGCTGCCACCGGCACCGGCCATCACGTCAAAGATGTGAACTTGTCCATTGTCTTTGACCGTGAATTCTGTGACACCTTGACGGGAGGACAACACCCGAAAGTTCAACGTTCCGCTGTCCTGCACAACCACTTTGGCGTTACCTCCGCCGATGGCAAGTGTCAGGTATCCTTCATCGGTATGACCATCCGGACTACCTGCGCCCATGCTGTTTCCGGAATCAACAACAGCGTTACCACCGATGATCAGTTCCTGAACGCTTGTGCCGCCGCTGGACACGGCGATGCCACTCCCCACAGAAAGCCTGGCGTTTCCATCAATCAATACAGAACCCGTGCCCGCGGCATTTTCGGAGATTTTCAAGTCATCGCCTGCACGGAAAACCGAATCACCGTGCATTTCAAAGCGTCCGACACCATGCTCACCGACTTCCCAGTCGTTTTCGTTCACACCGGCGCTGCTGCGTGACCCCGCAAGAGTTGGGTCATCGGGACCATCAAATAAGATGGTTCCGCCATTCATGACGAATGTGGACTGGATGTTTCCTTCACCGATGTGGATCTTGGAGTCGCCAGGACTTTCACCTATGCGGAAGAATCCACCGTTCATGATGATATGACCCGAGTCATCGCTGTCTTCCAACTCACCCAGTTCGAAGCTACTCAACTCCCGATTGCCTGCGTTGGCGGCGATCGTGGCTGTTCCTCCGTTGTTGATGATGACGACATCGTTCACACCCGGAATGCGATTTTGATCCCAATTGGAACCCGTGTAAAAGTCACCATCAGCGGCCGTCCAGGTGAAGAAAGCCTGCCCCTGCGCAGACAAACTGAGTGCCAACATGAGGCTTAATAAGAAGAAACGTTTCATGATTTAAAGATTACGATGTAATTGGAAACAAACCCGATTTCTCCCTAAAGCGGGAACCATTTGAATTTCGGGAATTGAGTACGAAGTTACGCCAATTACATTCGCTATCAAGAAAATTTATTGGCCTGCAATATTTTCCAATTTCCAAGCCCCTCGAATATCCAGCATTAGATCAATTCGAGCTCTCAAGGAATTTCAGGCTAAGCCACTCCACGCTGACTGGCCCTCATGAACTCAACCAGATGTTGAATTTCGGCATTGTCAGGCAGTTCCTTCTCTATTTGGTCCACGGCATTTTTTGTGGTCAAACCGGATCTGAAGAGGATCTTGTAGGCTTTTTTGAGAGACTGCTGGACCTCATCGGAAAATCCGTTGCGCTCGAGTCCGACTTTGTTGACCGTGCGGCTACGGGCTGGATTTCCATCGGCCAGCATGAACGGCGGCACATCCTGAACCACCTTGGAACAACCGCCGATAATGGCATAACGCCCGATTCGACAGAACTGATGCACCGCTCCCAGGCCTCCGATCACGACGTGATCCTCAACCACGATGTGGCCAGCCAAGGTGGCTACATTGGACATGATGATGTGATTCCCCAACTGCACGTCATGTGCGATGTGCACGTAAGCAAGAAGGTGGTTATTGGAACCGATCACGGTTTTATCTCCATCACTCGTGGCGCTGTGGATGGTGACGTTTTCGCGGATCGTGTTGCGGTTGCCGATCTCGGTGTGCGTCACCCCTCCCTTCCATTTCAAATCCTGAGTACGGGTTCCAATAGCGGCAAAGGGGAAGATTTCGTTTTCTTCGCCAAGCGAGGTGAATCCATCAATCACCACATGGGAATGCAGGCGATTGCCGCGTCCCAACCGAACGTTTTCTCCGATCACACAAAATGGACCGATCTCGCAATCAGGACCAATTTCCGCAGAAGGATGAATAATGGCAGTAGGATGTATCATGACGATGAGTAATCCGCCGCCTCACGCTTTGGCCATCATAAAGGTCACCACAGCCTCGCTCACGGTGTTGCCGTTGACCGAACAAACTCCTTTGGCCTTGCCGATTTTCCCCCTGCTTTTCATGACCTCCACATCGATCACCAAAGTGTCACCTGGTAACACAGGTTTGCGCCATTTGACGGTATCTGCTGCCAGGAAGTATGCGATCTTGCCCCAGTTCTCGGGATTGTTGAGCGTTAAGATACCCGCCACCTGGGCAATGGCTTCAAGCTGAAGCACGCCCGGCATGATGGGGTGTCCTGGAAAATGACCTTCGAAGAAGGGTTCATTGATCGAAACGTTTTTGATCGCCTGGATTTTATTGCCATCGATTTTTGTCACTCGATCCACCATCAGGAAAGGATAACGATGGGGCAGGATCTTCATGACCATGTTAACGTCCAACGATGTGGCATCCTGCGGAATGGGAGGTGGCAATTCCTTTTCCGGTTCAACCATAGCCTTGGATTTCGATTCCTCTGCAGGCGGTGCAAAGGTTTGGGTGGGCACTTTGGGTTTGTTGGCGATCGCAGCGAACTGTCGTGCGAGTTCACAGTTGATCTTATGGCTGGGCCGTATGGCAATGATGTGCGCCTGGACGGGCCGCCCGATCAAATAGAGATCACCTATGATATCCAGAATCTTGTGCCGCACGAATTCATCCGGATATCGAAGGGGCTCATTGGTCAACACCACGTCATCACGAATGATGACCGCATTTTCCAGGCTGCCTCCTTTGATAAGTCCGTTTTTGATGAGGAACTCGATTTCTTCGTAAAAACAAAAGGTGCGAGCTTTGGAGATTTCGATCTCCCATGTCTCGGGATCGATTTCGGTGGAGTAATACTGGGTAAACTGGCCTTTGGCATCCGAGCTCGTGCAACTGATTTTGAACCCGTCGTATGGGAAAACAGACAGTATGGAATCCCCTACCTGAACCCCCATGGGCTCGGTGATCTTGAGCGGCTCGCGGTTTTCCGCTTGAAGGGATAATCCAGCCTTGCGCACCGCTTCGCAAAAATCCCGGGCACTACCGTCACCTATCGGAGGTTCATTAGCATCCAGTTCAACGATGGCATTGTCCACGCCCATACCGGAGAAAGTGGACAGGATATGCTCGACCGTGTGCAACTTGATGTTGCCTTTGGACAAGGTGGTGGAGCGAGTGGTGTCACTTACGTTGTCCACGCGGGCCTCAATCTCGGGCTTACCTTCCAGATCCACCCGGCGAAACACAATCCCTGTGTTGGCAGGTGCTGGCAGGAATTTTGCGGTCACCTTGTTGCCACTATGCAAGCCGGTGCCTGCAAATTCGACCATTTCGCTGAGTGTTTGTTGTTGTTGCACGTTCTTCATTTAACAATCCAGAAACCGATAGCGCAAGCCGAGTTACCATCTCTGACTCTCGCCCTTCCATCCCCATTGTGGTTAAAACTCAAATCGGCAGCGATCTTGAATTCCAATCATTACAAATAAAAGGCGGACAAAACGTCCGCCTTTTTGTTTTAATTCAAAGCTTGGGCGCTTTCAGGCACCCAAGTGAAATCATTCTTCTTCGCCGGATGCATCTTCAGAACCGGCATCACCCGACTCTTTTTCTTCCATCAGCTTGTCGCGTTCTTCCATGGCGACTTTGCGGGAAAGCTTGACGCGTCCTTTGTCGTCAATACCGATGACCTTGACCCAGATTTCATCGCCCATCTGAACGATGTCTTCGGTGCGTTTGACTCGGAAATTGGCCAGTTCACTGATGTGACACAGCCCATCCTGTCCGGGGAGGACTTCCACAAAACAACCAAATTCCTTGATGGAAACAACTTTGCCCCGATAGGTCTTGCCCACTTCGATTTCGGCGGTGATCCCGTCGATTTCCTGCATGGCAATATTGAGTCCTTCTTCAGAGACGGAGTAAACCTTGACCGAACCATCGTCCTCGATGTTGATCTCACATCCGGATTCTTCAACGATGCGTTTGATGTTTTTGCCGCCAGGTCCGATCAGAGCGCCGATCTTGTCGGGGTTGATACGGATGGTGGTGATGCGAGGCGCATACTTGCTAAATTCCTTGCGAGGCTCGGCAATCGTTGCGGCCATCTGCTCAAGAATATCCTTACGAGCTTCTTTGGATGCCTGGAGGGCTTCTTCCATAATTCCCAAGGGCAATCCCTTGAGTTTCAAATCCAGCTGGAATCCAGTGATTCCATTGGAAGTGCCCGCGATTTTGCAGTCCATGTCGCAAAAGGCGTCTTCCCAACCGATGATGTCGGTCAGAACTTGATAACGATCAATGTTATCGTCGTCATCCGTTTCCGTGCAGATCCCGATACTGATACCGGCGACAGGGGCCTTCAACGGCACACCCGCATCCATCAATGCCAGAGAACCTCCGCAAACAGTCGCCATGGAGGAGGAACCGTTGGATTCCATGATCTCACTGACGATGCGAACGGCATAAGGAAACGATTCAAACGGGAACATCGGGGTGATGGAACGTTCGGCCAATGCTCCATGTCCGATTTCGCGGCGACCAGGGCCGGAAATACGGCCGGTTTCGCCAACTGAGAAATTCGGGAAGTTATAGTGCAACAGGAATTGCTTCTCGGTTTCACCACCGGCATAGGCATCGAAAGTCTGAGAGTCGTCCAAAGTTCCCAGCGTAACGGAAGTCAATGCCTGGGTTTCTCCTCGAGTAAAGAGTGCGGAGCCGTGTGCACGAGGCAAAAGGCCTACTTCGGAATTAATGGGGCGCAGGTCGGAGAATCCTCGGCCGTCCAAGCGCTTGGAATCGTCCAGAATTAACTTGCGAACGGCTTCTTTCTGGATTTTGTAGAAAATCTCACCAAGCATCTGTCCGCTAACGGCGTCTTCACCGAATTTTTCTTTCAGCTTTGCACCGGCTTCAGATTTGACGGCATTCCATCCTGCTTCCCGCTCTTTCTTGGATTCGATCAGCAAGGTGGGAATGACTTTGTCGGCGATCAGGCTGCGAGCTTCAGCGGTGATTTCGTCGGGCACTTGCAGCGTGACGACTTCACGCTTGGGTTTGCCGATGGCTGCGCGCCATTTTTCCTGTGCCTCAATCATGGGCTGACAGGCTTCCTGGCCAAATCGAAGAGCAGCCATGAAATCCTCTTCAGTGATTTCGTTGGCGCTGCCTTCATACATCACGACATCGGTTTTATTGCCCACGTAGATCAGGTCCAGATCGCTCTCTTCGCGCTCGGTATGTGTTGGGTTGGCGACGAACTCACCATCAATACGCCCCACACGCACGGCACCAAGAGGCCCGGCCCATGGGATATCACTGACAGTCAGAGCAACCGATGCTCCCAAGATGCTCATGATGTCCGGGTCATTTTCGCCGTCGGCACTGAGCAGGAGCGTTTGAACCTGAACTTCGTTGAACCAGCCTTTTGGAAACAGAGGCCGGATAGGGCGGTCGGTCAGACGGCAAGTGAGGATTTCTTTTTCGCTTGGGCGTCCTTCAC
>JAQCFT010000004.1 GCA_027619545.1 Verrucomicrobiota bacterium
GAAAATAAACATATACATAGCTCTCATGCCACATCACGTCGTATACATACTACCCAATCGTGTTTTCAATGTATCGATAGCTCCATGAATCAGTGTCACCATGTGAAAGATGATCTCCTACGACAACCTAACTCAAAAGTAAACAACGGGAGGCAAGAATGAAATGAAGCAGAATTGGGCGTCGGGCAAATGATGAATGCCCTCATACTGAAGTACAACAATGTTAACAATTGTAAACACACGGCACCCATAGCGGGTATCTCAACATCAACCGGTATGGCTTGTTTCGTAAACCCTAATAAGAGCGCTTCGAATGCATAGAGGAGAAAGCACTTACAGAAGTAATACTTTGAATCGCTCTTGAAAGCGGATGCAACACGAATGATTCCCTCTGATTCATCCTGATGACACACATTCCGGCGTGAAGGGTGCCCTGCGTAATTCGGAATACTTCCACCAGATTTTTGTGGGATACCTGGGTAAGTTGTTTAAGCCGCCCTCATCCGAAAAGAATTTTCAAAGAGAACATTCAGAGGCGAGCAAGCCGTGCTGAGATTTTGCGTTCAGGATGACGACCGGAGGTTAATTGCGGGGACGCCGGTTATTATCTAAAAACCTCTGCGCCTCCTCGTCTCAGTCCGCCGGGTTGGCGAGACAGGCGTGAGAATTCATCTTTTGGATTGAAATGCGGTTGGAATGGTTTTTGAATGTCACTTCGGTTGCGCCCGTAGCTCAGTTGGATAGAGCAACTGCCTTCTAAGCAGTGGGTCACTGGTTCGAATCCAGTCGGGCGTGCCATTCTTTTCTTCTAACCGCACCGCCGCGGTAGCGGGATCTGCGAGATTCAGCAGATGATCGCAGATATTTTTTTCTTTCCCTATGCATCGTGGTTTACGTATTTGCTGGAATCAATGGTTCATCTCCCAGATCCCAAGTCGAACTGATGTTCTAAAGTATTAATAATCTGCGATCATCTGTTTAATCTCGCAGATCCCGCTACCGCGGCGGTGCGGTTAAAATAAAGGGCTATTTGAGGTCTTTTTTCTTCAAGTCTCCTTGGGGGATGCTTCATCCGAGTGGTCTGTGCCTGGTTCCAGTCCTTCCAGGTGGGTTGTGTAGTCGGTTTCTTGTTCGCCTTGTTCGACGAGGAGCCATTTGCTGTCCGGGTAGAGGGATTGGATGGCGGGCATGGCTTTGAGTCCGTCGACGAGCATGGCGGTGGACAGGGCGTCGGTGTCGGTGGTGTTGTTGCAGACGAGGCCTGCCATCCATTGCCCATGAGCCGGTTGTCCGGTGCGACCGTTGATGACGTGGCCGAAGGTGCGGTTGTCGGTCTGGAAGGATTTGCCCCACACGGCGGAGACGGACAGGCTCTGGTCTTTGAGCGGCACGGAGGTAAGCAGGTCTTCCTGGGTGAAGTCGGGGGAGCTGTCGTCGGATGCCACGTAGTAGGGGAAGGCCGGGTCTTTCTCGGGTTTGATGATGGCGATGTGCCAGGCGTCGTCTTCGGGAGGTGTTCCGATGGCGCAGATGGTGCTGGTGCCGCCGTGGAGGATGGCGCTTTCGAGTTCGTAATCCCGGATGATTTCTGCCGCGCATTCCAGGGCGTAGCCTTTGCCGACGGCTCCAAGGTCCAGCATGACGCCTTCACGGTCGAATTGAACGCTGTAGTTGTTCCGGTCCAGCTGGACGTGTTGGCGTCCGACGACCTGCATGGCGTGTTCGATGGCGCTTTCAGAGGGGGCTTCTCCGGTGCCTTTCATGAAGCCCCAACATTTGATCAAAGGGCCCATGGTGATGTCGAAGGCGCCCTGGGTATAGGTGGATAGTCTGAGGCAGCGTTCGAGGAGATCAAAGAGCAGGGGATCGACCCGGACGGGGGCAATCGCGGCCTGGCGGTTGACGCGTGCGATTTGGCTGGAGGGGTTGTAGAGGCTGAGTTTGGCGTCGAGTTTTTCGATTTCGTCCAGCGCTTCTTCGGCGATGGATTGGAGCCAGTCGCGGCGTTCTCCGTGCAGCACGATTTCAAAGCGCGTGGCCATGGCCATGCGGGCGGCGCGGATGGTGTTGGGTTCTTCGGTGGGGGGCATTTTTTTTTCTCACACGAAGGCACTAAGGCACGAAGTTTTTTACCTTAGTGGCTTTGTGGTTTGTTTAAGTTTGGGGTTGTTGGGTGGTGTATGGGGTGATGGATGTGGTTTAAATATGACTTTGCGGTCTTGGCGCCTTTGCGTGAAAAGGGATAATACGGGGCGGATGCGTCATGGGGGCTCCATTTCAGTGTCGTCATTATTTACGTGACAACATCTTGCATCGAACCTTTTAGAGGCTGCGAGGTTATTAATGGTTGTTTGTTTTTGTCGCCAAGGCGCGAAGGCGTAAAGACGCAAAGGATTGTTGAAAAGGTTTTTTGTTGTGATGTCCAGGCGAGGTGTTGGGTTTCCATTGTGAGGTGAAATTAAGTTCGGTTGCCATGAGGGCGCGCCAGGGATCCCGAGGTGTCGGGATTCTACCTGCGGCATGAAAAAGGGTTCCACCCTGTTGGTGGAACCCTGTGCAAATGGTTGTGGATTCGGACTATGAGAGATCCATGGTACCGTAGGTGATGGGCTTGATTTCTTTGCCGTCACCGGTGGTGATCTTACGGGTCTTCTCGTCGTAAACGCACATGATGTTCAAGCGATCAGACATTTCAGCCAGTGAAATGACGGTTTGAACTTTCACAGCCAGGTCGATACCGCAGTTGGGCTGTTCGCGGGTGCGGATACATTCGATCCAGTTTTTCTCGTGGTGAGAAATGGCTTCACCCGGCAACAGATCGTCAAACACTTCGGCGTCAACTTCGTCGGAGAATTTGCGTTCAGGGATCAGTTCGATCTTCACGCTTCCCAGACCACCCATCATGAGCGTGCCGTGGTGGCCGCGGATGGATTCGTTGAAGTTACGCTCGTTGACGGTGCTGGAGGCGACGACCAGGTTGAATCCGGAAGGGAATTCGATGATGGCCTGGACGTTTTCGTCCACGTCACGCTCGTAAGTGCCGGGGGTGTTTTTGTCGGTGCGCAGGGCTTTGTTACCCAAGCTGACAACACGGGCAGGATACTCGGGAGCTCCGGTGGCCAACATGTAAGGGTGGAGCAAGTGAGGCAGCAAGTCACCCAACAGACCGGCGCAGTAAGGATAGTATTTACGCCAGCGGAAGTAGTGATCTGCGTTGAAGGGGATCTTCTTGTTCACGTCGCCCAGCCAGTGCTCCCAGTTCATGTCGTCCGGGGTGGCCCAATCCTGGATGGTGTAGTTCCATTCACCCTTTGGGTTGTTGCGCATGTAGGAAGTGGTTCCCATTACGAGAGGTCCGATCATGCCGGATTGGATGATTTCGGCGGCCTTGTGGTATTTGCGGGCCGAGCAACCTTGTGAGCCGACCTGGATCAGGCGGCCGGTGCGTTTGCAGGCGTCCTGGATCTGCCATGCTTCCGTCAGGTAACGGGTCATGGGTTTTTCACAGTAAACGTCCTTGCCGGCGTTCATGGCGTCCACGGAACAGATGGTGTGCCAGTGGTCCACGGTGGCGACGCAAACAGCATCGATGTTCTTGTCTTCCAGAAGTTTGCGGTGGTCCTCATATTGAGCGACCTTTTCACCGATGATGCCCTGAGCCTGGTCCATGCGGCTTTGGGAGACGTCGCAAACGGCTACTTGTGCCAGGTTGCTTTCGCCTTTGTGCCCCTTCATGCTGCGAACGTGGGCCTGGCCCTGGCCACCCACACCGATGTAGCCGACGTTGACCCGGTCATTGGCTCCAATGACGCGTCCGGTTGAGGGCGCCTGGTTTTGACCGTAAACGGGGGTTTTGATGATGTTCGAGGAAGCAACCACCGCGGCGGCAGTGGAAGCCTTCTTGATAAAACCTCGACGGGAATCTTCTCCGCCGACCTGTGCTTGCTTTTGATTGTTTTCCATAAGACTCAAAAATTTTGATGAGTTTTTCTCTCTATAGGAGGCTTGAGATCATCTTAGTCAAATCCCCGCATGGGTCAATGCTCAAGATCACCTGTAAGCCGGAAATTTTGACGCTCCTTTTTCTGAATTCATTCAGATCTGTTTTTCGAGCACGGTTTTTCCTCCGATCACGACTTTTTGGGGTGGAATTTTGGTATGGATGATGGCCTCGTGCAGATCCCTTTCCGTGCCTTTGCAGGGGAGGCTGATCCAGTCTGCTTGTTTGCCGGGGGCGAGGCTGCCGATGGTCGAATCCAGTCCCAACACTTTTGCAGCGGTCAGGGTGGTCATCTCGATGGCCATTTGAGGACGCAGTGTCGGGAAGGATTTCAGCAGGGATTGCATTTCGTGGAACATGCTGAGGCTTTGAGGATGTTGATCAGGACGAATCGACGCCAGACTGTCCGTTCCGAGTGCAACCGGTATGTTGTGGTTCAGGCATTTTTCCAGTTGAAAAGGCGGGTGTTGGAAGTAGTGATGACTGCGAGGGCAGTGGACGATGCCGATGTTGTGATGGGCCAGGATTGCCAAATCCGAGTCATCCAGGCCGTTGGCGTGGATGATGATGGTTCCATTGCGAATGGCTCCTTTGCTTTCAAGTAATTGAATCGGGCTTCCCGTTCCCCAATTCGGCAGATGGCCTATGGATGAGAACCAATCGTGCATCGGTCCGGAATGCTTTTGAAAGAGATCCATTTCTTCCTGAGATTCGGCCAGGTGGACGGAGATGGGTCTTTTTGACAGTTCAGGGTGTTCTTGAATGAATCGCCACAATATCGGTGTGGTGGTGTAGGGGGCGTGGGGGGCCAGTCCGGAGATGAGGCCAGAAGCCAGGTCAGTTGATTGACATAGAAACCCTTTGTCTTGAAGTTGTTCGGATGTCCAGGGGATGCCTTCCAGTTGAATCCATTCAAACAGAGCCATCAGGCGTGCCCCTTGGCTGAGTTGTTCCCGCGAAAGTTGGATGGGTTGTGAAAGGTTGTCCGCAATGGTGGTGGTTCCGGATGCCGTGGATTGGTTGTATCCGGTTTGCCAGGAGTGTTGAAAATCCCCTGGAGACCAGGATTTTTTGAGGTCGATCATTTTCCGGATCCAGTCTGTGAAGGAGGCAGGTGGATCGAGCTTGCCTGCCATTTGGGTGTATTCCAGATGGCAATGAGCGTTGATCAATCCGGGCATCAATACGCTCTCTCCGAGGTCCATGTGGGTTCCCGTGTAAAGCTGCCGTACATGGTTCCACGGGCCGATGTCTTGGATCAAGCCGGATGCCACCACCATACCACCATCGAAAATCGGGGGAGAGCTAACCGGGAGCAGGCAGCGGCAGCGTATGATTTGGGGTTCGGGGGTGGGGGGCATGTGAGGTTAGGGCGATGGGTTGGGTCCCGCTGCCGCGGGGCCGCGGGAGCGTAAAGTGTGTTCGAGATGTTGGGGCGTTGTGCGGACACTGTGGCGGACGCGCGGCAGCGCATCCCTACCGGCCAAGGGCCTTTGGATTTGGTAGGGCCCCGCTGCCGCGGGGCCGCGGGCGCGTAAAGTTTGTTCGAGATGTTGAGGCGTTGAGCGGACACTGTGGCGGACGCGCAGCAGCGCATCCCTACCGGCCAAGGGCCTGTTGGCTTTCCGTCGTGAAGTTATTTTGATTTCCAATGGCATGAGGTTACGCATCGGGGACGATCCCATCTACCTGTGGAGATTAAAAAAGAAGCCGCTCGATGTGGGGTCGAGCGGCATGCCAAAATCATGGGTTTGGTGTCGGTTAACTTGACCGGCTATTCTTGAAGGAGTCGCTTGTTACGAGCGGCTTCACTTTGTGTTTTGGATTTTTTTTTACTGTGGCGCTTGCGGATCTGTTGTTCGATCTTCTTGGTTACCAAGTCCATGGCTGCATAAAGATCGTTTTCATAGTCCGTCGCGTAAAGGTCGTTTCCTTTGACCCCCAATCGAATGGAGCACTTGAATTGTTTTTCCGGGGAACGTGTGTTGTCATGTTCCAGGTTGACGCGGGCGTCGATGGCCCATCGATCCAGATGTTCCAACTTGTCGATACGTCCAAGAATATGGTTCTCGATCGATTTTGTTAATTTAATATTATGCGTTGTCAGCACGAATTTCATTTGCAAACACTCTCTTTTAGTGATGGTTGCTACCCGGTTTCTGGCGGGTAACCCTTATTCGAAACGGCTCTTTTAGGAAAACTGCCGACCCATTGCCAGCAAAAACGGGAGAAATCTTTCGTTTTATGTTCCCTGAATCCCAGAACCGGACTTGTCTCGGCCGGACGCGGGGCGTCCTTTTCTAATCCGGAAGATGTGAAGGTATCCTCATGGCGCAGGTTCCGCGATCGCGACCGATGCTTGATTTTCTTCGGGTTCATACCAATCGCCTCGCAGCCAGTCAGCCAGGAGACCGATGGCTTCTTCGTCCAAAATGCCTTCTTCACGGAAGGAGGGCATGCGGTCGTTGTTACTTTTGTAAAAGCGGGCATGAGCCGGGTTGGAGATGAATTCGATCATCCACCCACGCGAACCATAACCCGTAAGGTCCGGTCCGTCCATATCCTCATCTTCAAAATGAAATTCATGACATTCCGTGCATCCGACGTCGTAAAACAATTCATCCCTATCTTCATCGCTGAGTGGTGTTTCTGTTGTTTCTGGATTCTTTTGGGACGGGAGTTGTGCTTCTGCTGACAGAATCCTGACAACTGCAGCCAGGGCGTCTTTTTTGTCTGCGTCAAATTCAGCCACATCGTCAGTAACATATTTTACCATGTCTCCATCGGCAAAAGCGGTACCACCGAAGTAACGTTCCGTGGCGATATGATCCGGGTTCAGAAATTCCGTCAACCATTGCCTTGAAGCGAATCCTTTGAGATCCGGTGCGCTGGGAGCGTCTGCCGGGATTGCCCCAAGGCCATCATGCCCGTCGTAACGGTGACAGCTTGAGCAATGGGTGGCGAACAGTTGCGGGCCTTGTGTTTTGGGATCTTGATGAAGCAGTTGCAGGGCGCCTTGTGCCGGGATGCCTTTGGGTCCGGAAGCCAACTCAATGGCTCTTGCCGCCTTGATCTGAGCTTCTTTTGCCGCGGTCTGATAGCCCGCATTTCGGGCATCGTTGTTTTTGGCTGTGAGTGTCAGCCAGATGGCACCGCCCAACAAGAAGATGCTCACGAGGATGTTCAGCACGTGGCCGGCGATATGGCGCCCGATCCAAGGCATCAGTGCGAAGTAGCCTACGATGGCTCCCGGTATGACGATGGCCCCGACAATTTCCAGTTCGCCGGGGAAATATTTCAGGAACTGGAAAAGGAACAGAAAGTACCACTCCGGACGTGCAGCTGCGTAAAGGTCGGTGGGATCAGCCGGCGAAGCCAATGGAGCCCCCATTCCCAAGTGAGCAAACCCAAACCATTGAGGTTTGACGGTGATCAGCAACACGACACCCATCACGGCCAGGGAGGTCAAAGCGTTTTTCAAGGCTTGGTTTGGCCAAAAAGGTTCCGATATCACATCCGGTTTTGATTCGGTTTCCATTTGGCGATAACGTCTCATCAGCAGCATGCGCCCGACTAAAAGAAGGACGAGCAGAAATGGAAAAAAGCCTGCATGCAGGGCAAAGAAACGCGTCAGGGCGAAGTGCCCGAAATGATCGCCTCCCACTGAGATGCGCTCCAGATAGGGGCCGATCACGGGTGAAAGGGACATGATGTGCGTCCGCACCTTTGCGGACCAATACCCCTGCTGATCCCATGGCAGCAGGTAGCCGGTCAGAGAACAACTCACGACCACCAGGGCCATCGCCATGGCCAGCCAAAACATCAGTTCACGTGGCTTTTGGTAACCTCTGAACCAGATTTTCTGCAGCACATGCAGGAGTACAAGGATCACCATGGCTTCGGCGGCGTAGTAATGGATACCACGGACAAGCCATCCGAATGGCATGATGTGCTGGATATAAAAAACGCTTTCCCAAGCTGTTCGGGTGCTCGGGCTGTAGGCCATCCACAGGGCGAATCCCGTGATGGCCTGCACGACGAACATAAACACCAGCAATCCTCCCCATGTGTAACGCCATTTAGCCCCGCCCGGGATTTTCCGGAAAAGGAGTGATTCGAACGATTTAACCAGCCCGGTTCGTTCTTCTAACCATTTCAGGAACATATGCATCAGCTGTTTGGGATTCGGTCGGCTACACCGGTTTTGAAGCTTTGGTAATGCACCCAGATTTCGTCGCCATTGCGAATCTCGACATCCAGCGGGTCCATGCCGCGTGGGCTGGGGTTGTCGGCGTTGGATTTAGAGCCGTCCAGCTTGAACTGGCTGTTGTGGCATGGGCAGTTATATTGTTTCTGCTGCTGGTCCACCTGAACAAAACAGCCGGCGTGGGGGCAGATAATATTGAATGCAGTGATCTGATCATCCTCGGTGCGTCTCAGATAGATTGATCCGACAGGGACATTGGGGTATCGGTTCCAGGCATCCTGTCTGTCGGCCAGGATGTCATATTTCTTGGGTAACCCGTTGTTGGGCAAGGAAGCCAACTGGCCGACTTTGATGAACCCGCCCGCCTGGCCGTGTTTTTTCTGTCGCAGTGGTTCCAGAACCACCGCCAAACCTCCGACCAAAGGCCCCAGCAACGCCAGGGTTCCTGTGATCATGGCCAGCACACCGCGCATAAAACCGCGGCGATCCGATCCGCCTGATGCTTGAAGCTCGTCCTTACTCATACCCTTGCCTCGCTTAAATAGGTTTTGGAAACTTGCTAACCAAGCTAAGGGGTTTCCCCTTGAAAGGCAATGGGGAATCCATGACGCATTTTGCGGTGTGCTGGGTGCAATTTTTGTAAAGCGGTGTTTTAAAATGTGGGAGAATCCTGCATTGAACTTTTACAGACTTCAGTGTTTGCGATGGTTACTTGGTTGTGTCGCCAAGGCGCGGAGACGCAAAGAACCACAGGAGTGAAGACAAGATTTTTAATTGTGATGTCCAGGGGGGGTGTCGGGATTCAGTTTGTTGGATGCTATAGGCGGTTCCCTTGTTGGGTGAAATTAAGTTCGGCTGCCATGAGGGGCGCGTCGGGGGGCGACACGTTCTACCCATGTCTTGAACTCACCCCTCACCAATAATTCACCATTTTAAATTCACCATTCCAATGGTGGTTGCTTTGCCGCTGGTTCCTCGTTAAGTTCCCCAACATGAGAGACAGGTCCAGGGAATTTGTGGAGAAGAGCATCCTTTGGATGTCGCTGGTCGCTTTACTTTATTGTGCAGAAGCCACTGGTGCGGACGTGACGTTTATGCGTTTTGTGAAAACGGGTGACCGTGAAGGGCACGTGGATACCGCGATCCAGACTTATCGTCACCCTGCCGGAGTGGAAGTGGCTCTGGTGGGGGCGGTTCATATCGGTGACAAAGCCTATTACGATGTGTTGAACGAGCGGTTCAAAATCTATGATTCCGTGCTTTATGAGATGATCAAGGATAAAGAAGTGGATCCCGCGGAAATCTCGGGTAGCGGGCATCCGGTCAGTCAGATGCAGTTGGGCATGAAGAATATGCTGGGTTTGGATTTTCAACTGGAGGGGATCGATTACAGTGTCAAAAATTTCGTGCATGCCGATCTGGATCCGGCGACGTTTCACAGACTGCAAGGTGAGAAAGGTGAAAACTTCTTCACCCTCGCGCTTCAGTCCTTCTTTCAGGAAAAGCAGATGATGGCCAGCGGACAATTATCCGGCTTAAACGGGCTGGGGTTGCTCGTCGCCCTAGCCAGTAGCGATCGTGAGCACACTCTCAAATGGATGTTTGCTCAACAGTTGAATGAGCTGGAGGCCATGATGGCGGGGATTGATCAAGGAATGGACGGCAAAGGTTCGGTGATTTTACGTGGTCGCAACGACAAGGCGTTTCAGGTGCTCTCCGGCGAAATACAGTCTGGAAAAAAGCGTCTGGCTGTGTTTTACGGCGCCGGTCACATGCCGGACATGGATCGACGTCTCAATGAAATGGGGTTCAGAAGAGTGCGTGAGGAATGGTTGGTGGCCTGGGACCTGATGCGGAAGGGGTGAAAGATTGTTGGATTTATTCCGTTTTGGGGCCAAAAAAAATCACAAAACACTTTGGGTTCCTGTTGCATCCCTTCCGACTCTTGCGTATGTTCCCAAATTCTTTAACGGTAGTTGAAGTATTTGATTGAAGGATATGAGTAAGGAATCTGAAGAGACAAAACCTGAAGCGTCAGAAGCGACCAACGAAACCGCTTCGGACAACAATGAAGTGAATGTGGAAGTGGTCGGAAATGCCGACGCTGATGCAACTGAGGAGGGGAATGTCGACCAAGAAGACGACTCTCCGGTGACCGTCATACGCAAGGAATGGAACGATCTTGAAGCAAAGGCGCAAAAAGCCGATGAGTATTGGGATCGTTTTGTGCGTTTGAATGCCGAATTCGATAATTTCAAAAAACGCGCTGCCCGCGAACGTTCCGAAGCCGTCAAGTATGCCAACGAAGCCCTGATGGAACGTTTGATTCCCACCATGGATCATTTCGAAATGGCTATGGCGGCGGTTCAAAATGTGGATGACAAAAGTGTGGCATCCATCAAAATGGGGATCGAAATGGTGCACAACCAATTGAAATCGACCTTGAAAGAGGCTGGTCTTGAAGAAGTGGATGCGCTTGGCAAAGCCTTTGATCCTGTCTGGCACGAAGCCGTGTCGCAAAAGGAAACCACCGAAGTTCCGGAAGGACAAGTCGTCGAGCAGGCTCGTAAAGGCTACAAGTTGAACGAACGTCTCATCCGTCCAGCCAATGTGGTGGTGGCCAAAGCCCCATCTTCCGAAACCGAATCAAACGACGCTTCCTGATCAGATACTTCCGGGACAGACGACCCATTCAATAAATCATGTCCAAAAGGGATTACTACGAAATTCTCGGTGTCGATCGCAGCGCCTCCCAGGAGGAGCTCAAGAAGGCCTACCGTAAACAGGCCGTCAAATTTCATCCCGACAAAAACCCGGGTGACAAGGAAGCCGAAGAAAGATTCAAGGAATTGGGGCAGGCTTATGAAGCATTGAGCGATCCTCAAAAGCGTGCCGCATACGATCAATATGGTCATGCCGCCTTCGATCCTCGTTCGCGCGGGGCCGGTGGTGGTGGCGCCGGATTCCATGATCCCTTCGACATTTTCCGCGAAGTCTTCGGCGGTGGCGGTGGCGGCGGTGGTGGTGGAAGCATCTTTGAAGATCTGTTCGGTGGCGGCGGTCGCCGTGATCCGAACGCCCCGCAACGTGGTTCCGACCTTCGTTATGACATGGAGATTTCCTTTGAAGAAGCCAGTCTTGGATGTGAAAAGGAAATTCCCATCACCAAAATGGATGCCTGTGAGGATTGCAAAGGCAGCGGAGCCTCTCCCGGTTCCCGCACAGTCAACTGCACCGCTTGTCACGGGAAAGGTCAGATCGCGACATCGCGAGGTATCTTCACCTTCACACAAACCTGCCCTCGGTGTCATGGCGCCGGTAAAACCATCGAAAAACCCTGCAAACGATGTCAGGGAGCGGGGCGAAAGGAGAAGACTTCCAAAGTGCGACTCCGTATTCCGCCCGGTGTGGATACCGGGGCTCGGATTCGATCAACAGGGCAGGGTGAGAGTGGTGTGCGAGGTGGTCCCTCCGGTGATCTTTATGTGGTGATCCATGTGCGTGAACACGAAATTTTCGATCGCGAAGGGGATGATCTCATCTGCGAAGTGCCGATCAGTTTTGTGCAGGCTGCTCTGGGTTCTGAGATCGAAGTTCCCACTTTGTCCGGTAAGGCCACGATTCGTATTCCTGCTGGCACCCAGCCGGGCAGTGTGTTCCGTTTGCGCGGCAAAGGTGTTAAAAATGTCAAGGGTTACGGATGGGGGGATCTGCACGTTCGCGTGAATGTCGAAGTTCCCACCAGCATGAATGCCGAGCAAAAGGAGAAGTTGCAGGCGTTTGCCGAGTCCTGTGATGACCGGGTGAATCCCATCTCAAATGGGTTTTTCGAAAAAGCCAAGAAGTTCTTCACCGGAAATTGATCCGGTGCGTGTGTCATGCATCGCTTTTTCCTGCCACCATCCGAGTGTCGAGGCGAAGTGGTGACGCTGCGTGCTGCGGATGCTCGTCATGCCTTGAATGTCCTGCGTCTGTCTCCCGGAGCAGACGTTCAAATTCTGAATGGAGAAGGGGAATGCCTTTCGGGGGAACTGCTTGAGGGATCGAGGAAGCAGGTCACTGTTCGGATCTCAACCAGACGGAAACAGGCTCAACCGGCACAACGCCTGGGCTTGGCCATAGCACAGCTCAAGCCCAAAGCCATGGACCTTTCTCTGCAGAAAGCCACGGAATTGGGGGTGGATGATATTTGGCTCATTGAATCCGATCGATCCGTTTCGCGCTGGTCCGGCAAGGAGGTTCCAGTCAAACTGGAGAAACTCAACCTCACGCTCATTGAAGCCATGAAGCAGTGCGGAGCCGTTTGGAAACCCCGTTTGCATGGCCCCATCAAAATAGAAGCTTTGAAATCCGAACTGGGTGAGGCCTGGGCCATTGCCTTTGGCAATCTGCACGATTCGGTCGAGCCATTGCCGGTGTGGAAAGCGGCTCAATCATTTCAGAACGCCTCCACGTGCTGGTGTGTCGGACCCGAGGGCGATTTCACGAATGGAGAGGTTCAGACCCTCATCAACAGTGGAGCTGTGCCAGTCGACCTGGGACAACTGGTTTTGAGATCGGAAACAGCGGTGGTCTGCGGTTTGTCAGTGTTCGGTCAGTGGCGTTATTTCCTTAACCAGATGGAAGCCTGAGCCACGCTCCACTGGTATTTGCGGGCATGTTCCCGGATGAGAAAGGGGAGGTCTTTGGTGGTCTGTAGATCGAAATCTTTCTCCAAAGCTCCTTTGAGTCCGTCTAATGTGGACACGTTCTTTCCTTTATCTTCGTAACCTCCCAACCAGTTTTCTTTTGGAGTGTATTCTTCCAGCCATGTGTAAGGGGACGTGATGATCAACTGCCCTCCGCTTTCCATCAGACTCGCCAGGCTTGATAAACAGTCGGTGGGGTGAGTCAATCGATCGATCAAGTTCGCCATGAGAACAACGTGAAACGTTCCGAGGTCCCGAGGCAGTTTCATGGCATCTCCCTGCTGGAAATGGAGGCGGGATCGGTCAATGGATGAGTCAACCTCGGCTGTCGCTTCGATTTGAATGCTGCCTTCTTTCGCATAGGTGTAGTGGCAACAGCCGTCTGATTTCAACTGATTGGCTCTTTCGACGAACGCGTGGGAAAAATCAATGCCGATGACCTCTTCGCAATGCTTTGCCAGTTCGAACGAGGAACGTCCGACAGCACAACCCAGATCCAGTCCGCGTGCACCCGTCGGAACCTTTTCAAGATCCAGGCATTCTGAAATACAGCGCACGGGGTAATTCAACGCCGAAGCGGGGCCGAAGGCATGCGGTAACTGTTCCTCAGGTTTGCCGTAATGAAATAAAAGGTATTCACTGACGGCTTTGTCGGTTTCGTAGAACGGTGTGCTGGAATCTGTCATGTCGCTTCGAATCAATCTGCACCAAATGACCAACCCTGACAATCGGCAAGAAGACTTTTTTAGACAGGATGTACAGGATGAAAAGAAAAATTGTTGTAACAAGAACGTCAAAGGCGATTCCTGGATGACTACCCTTTGACCTTTCAGCCGAAAACTTGGGGAAACATCGGAAGAAATCGGTCCTTCAAACACCGTTGTCTTCGCAGTATGAAATTTGCAAAATGGGCCACCTGCTTGTGCAGGCGGCCTACGGTGGGCAATTCACTCTTTTAAATTTACAATTTACTATTCAAAACCGCTCCCCATTCGTTCAGGGAAAGCTCTTCAATTGAATAGTTGACCGGATCCAACTTCGGCAACACGCCGCCAACCAGATAAAACGAACCAGTGATCAGGAGGGGGTGTTTGTTGTTTCTGATCTTAGTAAGCGCGCTTTCCACTTGTTCATGCTCGGTGACCTGTGTGTTTGGCGTTATTTGTCTCACGTATTCCGCCATGGCTTGAGTGGACGCGGATCGTTGACTTTGGGCCGGAACCAGGTGGATCGTATGACAAAGCGGGGCAAGTCGTTTCATACTTTCCCGCCAGGGTTTGTCGTTGAGGGAAGCAAAAATCAAATCACAAGATTCGGTTCCAAAGCATTCCTTCCAGCTGTCCACCACGGTTTGAATACCGGCCCCGTTGTGCGCCACATCCAAAACGACTTGCCGTCCATACCACTCGATGATTTGGAACCGTCCGGGAAGGCGGGTGTTTACAATAGCCTCGTTCACGGTTGCGGCGGGAACCGGAAAGGCGGTCTGCAGTAACTCGACTGCTTGAATGGCAGTTGATGCATTGAAGTGCTGATGAGAACCCTTGAGTCCGGGCGAGACGCCCTCGGGCAGAAGATTGCTTTCAATGTGGTAAACAGGGGCGTTTTGATCATGGGCCACGTCCATGATGACTTTCAATGGTTCTCTATTTGATTCCGCTGTGACAATGGGCCGCCCTGGTTTGATGATGCCCGCTTTTTCTCTGGCGATATCCGTCAGGGAGTCGCCCAGCCATGCTTGATGATCCATCGAGACGTTGGTGATGATGGAGCATGCTGGCTGGACGATATTCGTGGCATCCAGCCGTCCCCCCATGCCGGTTTCCCAGATGACGATATCGCAGGATTGTTCGGCAAAGTGTTGCAGGGCCAGGACCGTGATGAATTCGAAAAACGTGGGACTGGTGTCCTTGGGCCAGTCTGCAATGACCTGACGCAGCTGTTCCACATGACGCACCAGGTCCTGTGGCGCGATGGGGATAAGTTGAACCTGCATGCGTTCACCGAATTGCACCAGGTGCGGGGAGGTGAACATCCCTACTTTGTAACCGGCCGAACGATAAATGCTTTCCAGATAAGCGCAGACAGACCCCTTGCCGTTGGTGCCGGCGACATGAATAAAGCGAAGCCGGTCCTGCGGGGAACCCACCGCGTTCGCCAATCGAAACGTGTTTTCCAAACCAAGTTTCGTGCCGAACAATCGGAGTTGATACAAATATTCAATAGCCTCGCGATAAGTCATGGCTCGTTCTGTGTGATGGTGTGCTCGAGTTCACTGGCGTCTTTTGGAAAGCTCCCGTTCCACGAATTTTCGGATAAGATGCGGATGCTGATGATGTGGCCGGTTTTCTGGTTATGCTATCTCTACTAAACCACTTTCAATGAATTGCTCCGACCAGTGCTCAATGGCGTATGGTCGGAGAAGTGATGAATCCGGAAAGGTGTTGAGTCATTCCATGCCGCTTGGCCAGGGGTATCCCTTCAAACTTCCAGTGCTTCGCGCCTTCTTGGTTATACTGATTGCCAAAAGTATGTGCGCATAACGGCTCGCTGTTGTTTCTTATTCTCACCCCCGCTGCGCTAGGGACGCAGTGGCGCAGAGTTTTTCTGAAATTACTTCTGGCAAGCGTTATAACCGACGCTCAGCAATAAATCACTTGTCTCGGAACGTGAAATAAATCCCGATCACCAACGCCAGCAAAACCACGAGTCCGATTATCATGAAACCGCTGATATACACGTCCTTGTAACTCTCTTGAAGCGTGGCCTCTTCGATAACTAAACCTCAGTCCTCCATTTCTTTGGAAGGTTTCCCGGCCTTTTCCTTTTCAGGCTCTACCATGCATGCCGCGATAAATCCCGTGAACAAGGGGTGGGGTTTGTTCGGTTTGCTGTGGAATTCAGGGTGGAATTGGCAGGCGATGTAAAAAGGGTGCCCGGGGATTTCCACCATCTCCACCAGCTTGTTTTCAGCGGTGGTGCCGCTGATGCTCAAACCTGCCTTTTCAAACTGATCCCGATACGTGTTGTTGAATTCGAAACGATGACGGTGGCGCTCCTTGATCACCTCGGCATCGTACAATCTGGCGGCCAGAGATCCCGGTTTGAGGTAGCAATCCTGCGAACCCAGACGCATGGTGCCTCCTTTGTCTTCGACTTTTTTCTGGTCTTCCATCAACCAGATGACCGGGTGAGGCGTCTCCTTGTCGAATTCGAGTGAATGGGCTTTCTCCAGACTCAGCACATTGCGGGCAAATTCGATCGTGGCGATCTGCATGCCAAGACACAGCCCCAGATAGGGGATGTTGTTTTCCCTGGCGTAACGTGCGGCGGCGATTTTTCCTTCCGTGCCGCGTTCTCCAAAACCGCCGGGAACAAGGATGCCAGACAGCCCTTTCAATGATTTCTCAGGGTGTTCCGAATCGATGTCTTCTGCATCAATTTTTTCAATAGCCACACCGCAATCATTGGCGACACCCCCGTGGATAATGGCTTCGTAAACCGATTTGTAGGCGTCGTTCAGGCCAATATATTTCCCAACCACACCGATGCGGACCCGGTGCTGGGGGGCAATCAGTTTGCGAATGATCTCCTGCCAGTCCTTCATGTCCGCCGGGGGCACATCAAGTCTAAGCAAATCACAGACCAAAGAGTCCATTTTTTCACGCTGCAGCATCAATGGCACCTCGTAAATGCTGTGATCCACATCTTTTTCTTCAATCACCGCATTGTAAGGCACATTGCAGAACAAAGACATCTTCTCGCGCAACTCCTTGCAGAGTGGTTTCTCTGTTCGGCACACCAGAATGTGCGGAGCGATGCCGATTTCACGCAGTTTGGCGACCGATTGCTGAGTGGGTTTGGTTTTGAGTTCCCCCGCTGCCTTGATGTAAGGCACGTAGGTAACATGAACGAAAATGGCGTTATTGTACCCCACATCCAATGCGAACTCCCGGATCGCTTCCAGAAAAGGTAAACCCTCAATATCACCCGTTGTGCCACCTATCTCCGTGATCACCACATCAGCCTCGGTGATTCTGGCAACTTCCTGAATGCGCTCCTGGATCATATCCGTCACATGCGGAATGACCTGGACTGTCTTGCCCAGATACTCGCCGCGCCGCTCCTTCTCCAGAACCGCCTGATACACCTGGCCGCTGGTTAAATTGTTAAAACGGCTGAGCTTGGTGTGAGTGAATCGCTCGTAGTGTCCCAGGTCCAGATCCGTTTCCGCCCCGTCATCCAGAACATAAACCTCGCCGTGTTGGAATGGGCTCATGGTGCCTGGATCCACGTTGAGATAGGGATCAAACTTTTGAATCGCCACCTTCAGCCCGCGGTTCTCCAGCAGGGTGCCCAAAGCAGCCGCCGTGAGCCCTTTTCCGAGGGAACTCACCACGCCGCCTGTTACAAATATGTATTTCGTTTCGCTCATGCCTGTCTCATCCAATGTCAAGGTGTTTCAAAACTCTTTGCACGTCCTCCGGAGTATCCACCCCAATACTCTCGTAGTCGACGACCGAAACATGGATGGGAACACCATGATCCAGCGCCCTCAATTGCTCCAGCTTTTCAGCCTGCTCCAAAGGAGAAACAGGCCAGCCGACCAATTGGAGCAGGGTATCCCGTCGGTATCCATAAATCCCCAAATGCTTTAGAAAAGGAAAAGCAGCGAGTTGGGACTCCAGAGGTTGATCGAGTTGATCCCTGACGCAGGGAATCGTTCGACGAGAAAAGTAAATGGCATATGACCTTTGATTCAAGATCACTTTGTTCACATTCGTATTTTCATAATCCTCCACCTGCCGGATCGGAGTGGCTGCCGTTGTCATAGGAGCCAGTTCAAGCGCCTTGGCGACTTCATTAATGACGGATGGATCCATCATGGGTTCATCGCCTTGGATGTTGACAGCCCCATCGCAATCTTCAAGCCGTTCAACGACTTCCGCTACGCGATCGGTTCCGCAAGGATGGTTTGGATCCGTCATTTCCACCCGGCAAAAAGCAGAAGCGTGCTGCGCGATACGGTCATCATCCGTGGCCACGATGACATCCGAAAGCGATTCCGCGCGGCGACATTGCTCGACGACACGCTGGATGAGAGATTTGCCTCCGATATCCACCAGGGGTTTGCCTGGGAAACGGCTGGATTGATAACGCGCAGGAATCACGCCGACAATATGCATGAACCGTAGGTTAGCGATCCAGCCCGGCAACATCAAGCGATGAGCGCATTAAAAAATAATCCCCAAAAACGCCTAAAAATCATTGCACACCCAGACCGAACCCGACACAATGCCTGCCCCACACAACCGGAGAGGTGGCTGAGTGGTTGAAGGCACACGCCTGGAAAGCGTGCGTGCTCTAATCGGGTACCGAGGGTTCGAATCCCTCCCTCTCCGCCAGCCTTCGCTTGCGAGCATGCGAGCTAAGGGAAGGCTGCCACGCCGAAGTTTCCTAAAATCGAATTAGGATGCCCATGAGCCGATTAGCAAGCTACGGCTAGGAAAGCCATCCAAATTACGAACGAAGGCGGGCTAAACAAATGAGTTGATTTGCTTCGAATTCTCAAGGTGTACGCTCGGATAGTGACGGTGTACTCAAGGATCACTGAATTGTGGTTCGAGACCTGCTTTAGTTGGAAAAAGCGGTATCCAACCCGTATTGTTCAATTATTCTTTTGAAGAACCCTGTGGAGTCAGCCAGGTCGGTGGAGAGGTAAAAGAGTTTGGCGAATATTGACGATATTTACCAACCGCTGTAGTGTGGTTACCCAAAGATAAACATCATCATGGCTAGCACGATCAATCTTTCATTAACCGATGAACTCCGCGCATTCATTGACAGTCATTGCGGTGACCAAGGGTTGTACGCAACCCCTAGCGAGTTTTTACGCGATTTGTTACGGGAAAAAAAGGAACGTATAGAGGCGGCCCGCATTCGGGATGGGGTGTTGGAGGGCTATCGTGACATTCTCAGTGGGCACAGCGTTGAGTTTACCGGAAGTATTCGTTCCGCTCTGACCGAGGCCAAGAAAAGAGAAAAATCTGGTTGGTAATCAAGCCATGGTCTACCTCGGATTATCCCGTCGAGCTTTGCTCGACCTAAGTAAAATCGAGACTTATTCGATGGAGCATTGGGGAGAATTGGTCGCTGCCCAATACATGCAATCCATCGAAGATGCGCTCAACCTTTTGCGTGAAAATCCCAAACTTCTCAAAACCAAGCAGAGCTATTCACGGTCTCTTTGCTTTTATCGAGTGAGACAGCATTTTCTTGTTTGTGCCGTATTCGAGGAAGGCATCTTTGTGTTGACGGTCAAGCACGGTGCAATGGATTTGCCAAACCGGATTGCCGAGATCGAACCGCAATTATTCCTAGAAGCGGATGCTCTGCACCGTGCTTTTCGAGATAAAGACAAGGTGAAATAGGCCCCTTTGCTTGGGCATAACGCGCCTCAAAAAACCAGCCTCAAACTGTCAGTAAAAGTGCCAGTAAGATTTTAGAGGCGTACGCTCGAGTAGTGGAAGAGTTGGCTTGAGTAGTCGGTGTGATGTGTTGTAAATTGTTGGAAGTTAACGGGCATCTGGGTTCGAATCCCTCCCTCTCCGCCATCCTTCGCTTGCGAGGAAACGAGCTAAGGGAAGGATGCCACGCCGAAGTTTCCTAAAATCGAATTAAGATGCCCATGAGCCGATTAGCAAGCTACGGCTAGGCAGGCCATCCAAATTAAGGACGAAGGCGGGCTAAACAAATGAGTTGAATTGCTTCGATTCTTCAAGGTGTCCGCTCGGGTTATGGCAGAGTACACGCGGATCAGTGATTTGTGGCCTGATAGCTGCTTTACTTGGAAAATGCAGCGTCCAACTTGTCCAGAATTTTCAATCCTTCCTTTACAGATCCTTGTTGAGCGAGTGCTCTGAATCGGACTTCGGCATCGAACTGGGCCAGGGTGGCGGTGGACATTTCCTCCATGAGTTTGTTGATGCTGATTTTGCGTTGCCTAGCCATTTGGCGAAGCCGTTCGTGTTTTTCGTCTGAAAGTCGAATGGTTAACGTGGCCATGAGGTTTCCTTTATAAATTCGTTTGGTCGAAGGATTCTAACTTCAGGGAAAGCTAACTCGCCCCCTTTGAAATCTTTGATGTTGTTTGTTACGATTGTTTGTGCTCCGCCCGCCAAAGCAAGTTCGAGCACATGGTTGTCCCCCTCATCTCCTAGGTTTGGTCGCCAGGAATAATACACATGCGTCCATCGGCAGACACTCAAGAACGCCCGAAAAAGATTATCTCGTTCGCGGGAAGAAATCGGACATTCACGGAAGAGTGATTCTCTCCCCATCACATCCTCAAATTCCAAGAACAAGCTGGTTCCCATCAATGGTTCGCAGCGGTAATTCAGGCAAAGTCGAAGAATATCTCGGTTGCTTCCTTTGGCACTTCGAACCGCCGCCACGAAGACATTGGTGTCAACTACGATAATTCTTTCCACGTGCATATTGATAGCTTATATGCTGTCATGTTAGCAAGATCATTTTCCTGCAATACGACTAAAAACAGTCAGTAAAAGTGCCAGTAAGATTTTGGAGGGGTACGCTCGGGTAGTGACGGAGTACACGCGGATCATCATCAAGAGGCGTGATTTCTACTTTTGCAGAAAACTTCCCTTTTCTGATATTTCCAATTGTCTTGCTCGGGTGGCTGAATGGTGTTACTGGTTGGCGTATGCGATCGTTGACGATTAAACTGGAACCGGAACAGGTTGCTTGGCTCGAGCAGCAATCTCATGCATTGAAACGATCCAAGGGCGATCTCGTTCGTGAATTGATTACTGAGCGTCAAACAACTCAGGAGGGTAGCCTCGGGCAGGCGCTGGCAGATTTGTGTGGTTGCCTTGAGGGGAAGAAAGATTTAAGTACCCGGTCACTCAAAGGATATGGCCGCAGTTGAGCTGATCACTGACACCGGGCCGTTGGTTGCGTTCTTCAATCGAGGTGATCAATATCACTCCTGGGCAAAAGAACAGTTTGATCGCATCTTTAGTCCGCTCATCACATGTGAAGCAGTCCTTTCAGAAGTCATTTTTCTATTACATGATGACGGCCTTTCGGTGGAACCACTCTTTCAAGCAATCGATCGGGGTAAACTGATCCTCCGGTTTTCTGCCGAGGAACATTGGCAGGATATTCGACGATTGATTCGGAAATACGAAGATTTGCCGATGAGCCTTGCGGATGCTTGTCTGGTGCGGATGTCGGAACTGACTCCTAAATGTCAGGTGTTCACTCTGGACCGCCACTTTTGTGTCTATCGCCGAAACGCGAGACAGTTGATTCCGATTTTAGCACCTTTCGCGAGCTGAACAGGCAATTTCGGGGTAGGAATCTTCCTATTTGGTTCTGTAAAAACCGGCGGTGATTTTTTCTTCCAACTTGGCTGCTTTGTTGTCGTCAGCAGTTTCAGCCATGCTCTTGGCTAATGCTCCTAGTTCGGCAGGAGAAAGGCGAGTTGCTGAGTCGTCATGCCGAACTGATAAGTCAATGCTCTGAAACGGACTTCGGCATCGAACTGGGCCAGGGTGGCGGTGGACGTTTCCTCTATGAGTTTGTTGATGCTGATTTTGCGTTGCCTAGCCATTTGGCGAAGCCGTTCGTGTTTTTCATCTGACAGTCGGATGGTTAGAGTTACCATGGTGTTCGATGATTAAAGATGTCTTTCAACATCCATGCTTTGGTGCAGAATACGTATGATGTCTATACCGAAGAGTTCATTTCTGAAGAATATCGTGTGTCGCCCGGCTCGTATTTTTAAATAGTCTTCGCGGATTTCATCACAAGGGCGACCACGTTCTGGATCCTTTGCAATGGCATTGAAGGAGGTGTTGAGCATTTGGAGGTATCGCTCCGCTTGATCCTCGCCCCAGGTCTCAACGGTGTAGTTCCAAATTGAATCGAGGTCGGAGATTGCTTTTGGGCGGAGTCGAAATTCGCCCTTCATTTTTTACTCTTTCGGGATTGTATGAAGGAATCCATTTCGAACGGAACCGATGGTCCGCTTTCTTCGCCTTCCCTCAAGGCAAGGCGAAGCGCTTCCATTTTCGTTTCCTGATCTTGGAGGAGTCGGATGCCGGCGCGAATGACTTCGCTGGCGGAACCGTATCGTCCGGCGGTTACTTGATGATCGATGAATCCTGCGATTTCATCCCCTAGTTCGACACTTGTGTTGCGAGACATGGCCTTCTATCGTTTTTACCAGCATATACCAACTTTTGGTAAACCGTCAATTCTGCCTTGTGTTATGTTTTGATCACCGTATCGAGTCATGATCATACTTTGCAGCACTGAATTGTGTCTCAGATTGTGCCTAAACCCAGTCGCAAACTGTCAGTGCAAGTGCCAGTAAGATTTTCGGGAATCCGCTCGAATAGTGGAAGATTTACTTCCTTTTTCACATTATTCCCTAATGCTTGTTTCTGTTCAGTGCGGCCTCTGCTTTGGCTTTGGCTTCCTCTGCCCTGCGTTGGATTTCATCGGGTGAGGGAAGGGACATGAGCACTTCTGGCGGGATGTCGCCGGATTCTGTCAGTTTGTTCAGGCACTTGATGCGTTCGTTCAGTGCTTTGTCCGGGTCACGTTCTTTGGAGAAGCGTGATTTGGCTTTTTCACTTCGGGTCCGGAGCATGTCGTAGACATCTCCCCCCAACAGGGCGGAAATGTCGATTTTCATTTTCTCGCGCTGCAGGTCTTTGTTTTGCACCTGATCGCCGTTGATGGGGCCGGTTTTGTATTTCGGAAACATGATCGCAGCTTCCGGACAAACACGGGAACAGGCCGGGCAGTTGGTCTTGCATTGATCGTTGTTCTGGACCTGGATCTTGTCGCCATCATCCACTCCGTAGACGCCAAACAGACAAAAGCTCAGGCATTGCATGCAGTTGGTGCAGCGATCGTAGTCGATCACCGGAAACCAGGGTTTCCAGTCACCATGCTTGTAACTGGCGGTCTCCTGGCGCATGCCTTCGGCGAGGCTTACCATGTCTTCGATTTGTAATGACCGGATGTCTTCAAAGCGGATTTCGGTGTCTTCCGCATAGAGGTCTTTGGGGGCGGAGGGCTGGTCGAAATGGCCCAGCACCAGCAGCGAGCTTCGGTCCGTGGGGGCGGTTTTTCCCTTTGGTGTGGCTCGTGTGACGGTAAATCCTTTTTCCAGCAGGGCCTGCATTTTTTCAAAATGGTTGCCGGCTGCACTGTCCTGGTCGGAGCACGGGTCCATCATCACAATGCGCAAGGAGGATGATTCGGTCAGTTTCATGGAGTGTCTTCTTTAGGTTGTTCGGATGCTTGTGGCGGATGGTTGTCCGCCGGCAGGTTGGGTTGCAAATTTTCTGACAGGAGTCGGGTGATGATATCTTCAGCGGAGGCATCCCTCATGTTTAAAACTTCAGTGGTATCCTGGTTCAGAGGTGCTTTTGCGCCTGAGAAAAGCCATTTGACCGCGCGAGGAAAGCAGGCGGCGATCTTTACAGGGCCGCCCTCGGAGAGACGGGTCAATGCGGGATCTTTTCTTGCTGCCATTTCGCAGAGGTCGGCGACCGCGTCAAAGGCACGGTCGGATGCGCATAGTTTTTCCAGAACCGTTTTCTTGGTTTCGGATGAAATGATTTGTGCGTAATTGCAGTGGCAGTAAAGAATCCGGGTTGGGCCGGATGCGCTTACCGCTGGTTCCGTTGAATGGGCTGTGGCTGGACGTTCGCTCATGCGGTCACAAGTTCGGTCAATCGATGGGTCGGTTCAGGTTTGCCGGGGCGGAAGTGTTCCACGTGATCCAGCGTGGCGGTGATTCCGTTTTCTTGTTCCGCTGCTTTTGCCAGGGCTTCCATTATGGAATGATTCAACAGTTCAGGCGCTGCTTCTGCTCGGAGGTTGATGATCAATTGTCCGCTTTTACAATCATCGGGTAAATTCTGCGACAGTTCTGGAAGAAAGTCATTTCGCACCAGGTTGATCACGGCGATATCGCCCAATCCTTCATCCGGACTGAGCGTCATTTTGAGGTGTGCGATTTCGGCGTCGGCTTTCCCGAGGGATTGCTGCAGGTTGATGGCCAGTTCTTTGATCCAGGCGTTTCCGTCAAAGGATTGATCGGCTTTCAGATTGACCGTTGCATTCAACCAGCCCAGCAGGGCTTCACCTTCGGCGTAGATTTCGTAATCCACCTCCATCGCCTTGCCGCCTTTTTGGGATGTGGTTTTGAGTTGTTCGAACCATTCGCTCAAACCTTCTCCTTCGCGCGCTGAGACAGAGGTGATGGTTTTACCAGGGAACGTTTCTTGAAGTTTGGTTGTTAACTGTTCGCGTTCCATTTTGGAGATGGAGTCGATTTTGTTGATCACGATGATGTCCGCTTCTTCCAGTTGTTTCTTGTAGATGTAAACCACTTTTTCGGAGAACTGGCGTCCCTCCACCAGGCCAAATACTCTCATGGCACGCACGGGATCGACCATCACACTCAGGGGGGCAATTTCGAATTGATCACCGTAGATGCGCCGAAGCGGGTAGGTGACGGTGGCAACCAGATCTGTGCAACTGCCGACGGGTTCGGCGATGAACACTTCAGGAGCGCTCTCTGATGTGAGGGATTGTGCTGCATCGACCAGTGAATTGAAACGGCAGCAGAAGCAGCCTCCCGGGATTTCGGCTGTGGCAAATCCGCGTGATCGCAACATGGCTGTGTCGACCAGTCCGGTGCCCTGATCGTTGGTGATCAGTCCAACCCGCATGCCTTGATCCGACAGGGTTTTGGCCAGTTGAGCTACGGTGGTGGTTTTTCCTGCTCCGAGGAAACCCCCGATCATAATGTAACGCGCTTTCCTGCTGATCTGGTCCTGAGTCTGAGTCATGGGGGAAAGTATGCAACCAGTTTCGGGAGAATGCCAATGCGAAATGTGAGTTTCATTTGTTTCTCCCTGCACGATCACATTGAACTATTTTTCGGGGTTTGGTAGGCTGTGAGCAAGATCATGATAGACGAGACTTTTAATAAAATCGAAAAACGCATCAGTGGGGCTGAAGGGTTGCCGGATGATTCACGCAAGGAATTGGCTGAACTTTTGGCGACCTTGAGAGGCGAAGTGACGGAGCTTTCAAAAACGCATCCGGAACATTCGCAAAGTATTGCCGGGTTTGCAGATATCACTTCTCTGGAAGCGACAAAATCCAAGCAGCAACCTGAATTGCTCAAGCCGGCATTGCAGGGGTTGGAGGCTTCCGTGGTGGAGTTTGAAAATGATCATCCCCAAATGACCCAGTTGGTCAACCGGATCAGTCTGCTGTTGTCCAATATGGGTATTTGATGCTGTTGGACAGGCTTGATTCAACCCGTTAAGCTACAGAAATGATCATGCGACCCGCTGTTTACCGTACGTTTGCGTCCATCCTGTTTGCAGGCCTTTGCTGCGCGTTGACAGCCAGGGCCGAGGATCCGGTCCAGGGCAATGCCTTGTTGAAAACCGATATCCTTGGTGTGTTTGCGCATCCCGATGATGAGACCGGGATGGCGTCCACCCTGGCTCATTACGCTTTGGGCGAAGGCAAGACCATCCTGCACGCTTATTGTACGCGGGGTGAAGGGGGAGGGAATATGGTGGGCACGCATTATGGACCGTCCTTGGGGATCATGCGCGAGCTGGAATTGCGGGATTGCCTCACTCAGTTGGGGGTGCGGCATTGGTATTTTCTGGGGCAGCTTGATTTTGCTTATACCGAAAGCATTTGGGCGACTTTGAAACGTTGGGATAAGGAGGGGGCTCTGGAGCAATTGGTGCGGATCATTCGAAATCATCGACCAGAAATCGTTCTGACCATGAACCCGGCTCCGCGTCCCGGACAGCACGGTCACCATCAGGCCGCCGGGGTGCTGGCAACCGAAGCCGTGCGTTTGGCGGCGGATCCCGAGGCTTTTCCTTTGCAGATCCAACGTGAAGGGATTGATGTCTGGCAGGTGCGAAAGTTGTATTACGGCGGCGCCATGGGGAATCATCAGGCTCAGATCGAATCCACGGCGGTAGTTCGTGATGGCCTGACGGCAGGGCAGATTGCCGGGCAGGCCTTGTCTCATCACAGATCCCAGGGATTCGGTCGTATGCGGGGTGCTGCCTGGTTGCAACTTCCTCGTACTTTTTCCCTGGTGCATTCCGTGGTTCCTTTCCTGGCTGAGGAATCGGATTTGTTTCGAGGGCTTGATTTTTCTCCTGATCATCTGACGCCGGGCTTGGTGCAACCCCCCGCTTCCGATACGGGTGACGAAGATGATGTATCCATACGCTTCGTCACCCGACCTGCCATCGAACGATATATGGTCTGGGCGAAGGAGCAGGGTATTGAGCATGTATCCCAGGCATTCGAGGCCGATCTTCCGGTGGTGGCCGGGGAGTGGAATGACGTGGCCCTGGACCTGGGTAATGTCGGATCCGCCACGGTGGAAGGGGAGCTTCGGCTGACAATACCCAAGGATTGGATGGTGGATCCGCAATGGGTGCCTTTCACCATCAAGCCAGGACTTAATCTGGGGATGACCATCCGAGTCAAACCGCCCAAAGGATTGCCGGAGGATGGAACCATTCAACTGACGGCCAAATATGATGGGAAAGAATCATCGGCGGAAGCCAACCTTCACCCCGTGCCCACACACAGAATTGCGAGAATTGCCGAGGGTGGTTTGGATTGGGAGAGTCCCTTCTGGTCGCGTGTGGTTCCCATCACCATCCTTCCTGAGCACCGTGTGCAAGGTGAATCCACAGGGTTGGCGGACAGTAGCGCACAGATCAAAATGGCCCATGATCGCAGCGCGTTTTATGTGCAGATCGATGTGAACGATGACCAAGTGGTCAGCAACATCGCGCCCAATGATATTCGGGGGCATTGGCGCAGCGATTCGGTCGAGTTCTGTCTCGATGCCAAAGGGGGCTCCGAGGATAGTTTTTCCACCTACAAATTGGGTGTGTTTCCATTCGATGCGGCCGGGCAGGTTCGGGCTGCACGGGATGCGGATGCCAATCAGGGGCCGGTTGAAGAAACAGCTCCCGGGACTGAAATGACTTCCGAACGCACAGATGATGGATATCGATTGCGATTGAAAATACCTTTTGACGAAGTGGGTGAGGGGATTGAATCCGGCAGCCGTATGGGATTTAATGTCATCATCTATGATGGAGACAAAGCCGATGCCTCTCCTGGTGAAAACATCAATGAATCCCGGTTGGCCTGGGCGCCCAGGTCGGGTGTGCAGGGGCGTCCCGAGGATTGGGGACGGATTGACCTCGAGTAGCCCTTGCCTTCATTCTCATGTATCAGGTGCGAAAGGTTGACGATGTGGCGTGCCCGGAGCTGGCTCCTTATCGCAGCATGCGAAAGATGACCGATCAGCAGGGGCAGGGCATTTTTGTTGCGGAAGGACAGAAGGTGGTCACGCGTTTACTGGAGACCGATTTTCGAATTCATTCCGTTTTGTTGACTGAAGAATGGCTGGAACGTTTGGGGCCGTCATTGGATCGCCGGCCGGAAAACATTCCTGCTTTCATTACGGACAAAGAAGGCATATCGGCGCTCACAGGCTATGGGTGTTTTCAAGCAATCAAGGCGGTGGTATCCATCCCTGCTCCCCTGGAACTGGATGCCTGGGTTTCTCAGGCCGTCAGCCCCAGGTTTTTTGTGGCCATGGACGGGCTCAGCAGTTCTGAGAATGTGGGGGCGCTGGTGCGCAATGCGGCAGGGTTTGGCGCGCAGGGACTGCTTGTGGGGCCGACTTCCTGCAGTCCTTACATTCGGCGGGCGGTGCACAGCAGTATGGGAACCATTTTCAAACTGCCCGTTCATCACTCGGGAGATTTGGCTCAAACCCTGGCGAAACTCCGGAAACAAGGCATTCAGACTGTCGCCGCACATCCACATACCAATCAACGCACTTTGGACCAGGTGGATTTTACCCGCGACACCTGCGTGGTTTTAGGAAGCGAAGGAGAGGGGCTTTCCCCGGAAGTGCTTGATCAGTGCGAACACCAGGTGCTGATTCCGATGGCGCACGGTACGGATTCGCTCAATGTGGCCAGTGCGGCAGCGGTGTTTTTTTACGAAGTGTTCAGGCAGAGATTTGTGGGGTGAACCTTCCAGTAGCCGCTGGAATATTGAAGCCAATTCTCTTCGCAGATTCGGATGAAGACTTGTCTTATCAAAGGTTTCACGTACTTTTTGAGCCATGAGCAAGAAAGTGCGAGTCGGTGTTTTGGGGTCCGGTAAGGGATCCAATATGGTGGCCTTGGCGAAGGCCTGTGAGGCGGGGACCTTGAATGCCGAGATTGCCCTCGTGGTCAGTGATGTCGAGGAGGCGGGCATTCTTGAGCGTGCCGAGTCTTTTGGGATTGCAAATCAATACCTTGTGCCCGGTCCATTCAAGACCAAGTTGGATGAAGTTTGCGAACAGGCCTACATTGAGGCGTTTCAGAAGGCAGAGGTTGATTGGATTGTGCTGGCAGGTTTCATGCGCATTTTAAAGGGGCAGTTTTTAAAGGCCTATTCCAATCGGGTCATCAACATTCACCCCTCGCTGCTGCCCTCTTTTCCCGGTCTGGAAGCTTGGAAGCAGGCTCTGGATTACGGGGTGAAATTTACCGGTTGCACCGTGCATTTTGTGGATCAGGGGATCGATACGGGGTCAATCATCCTACAGGAAACGGTTCCTGTCATGGATGATGACACGCCTCAAACCCTTCATGCCCGCATTCAGGAGGCGGAGCACCGTTTGTGCCCTGCGGCATTGGAACTGGCCGTGAGAGGGCGTTTAAGCGTTCAGGGCCGCCATTGTCATCGTTTACCTGATTCCTAGGCGAGAATGAGGGTGGGGCGGGCTGTTAAACACGGTTTTTGCCAATTTTTTCAAAAAGAGTTGGCATTTTGCCCCCATTCACGGGTATCTAGATGCCGGTTGTCGTGTGGCCTTCTCGTCCCGTTTCCTCAGGATAAGACCCCAATCAATGGGTGACACGCTCCCATTTTGCAATGAAGTCGAAGAAAAAGAACATTCTGAAATTGGGATTGCCGAAGGGTAGTCTTCAGGAAGCCACTTTTCAAAAGCTGGCTAAAGCGGGTTATAACGTCTCGGTGAGCAGTCGCTCCTACCTTCCATACATCGATGATGAGGAGATGGAGATCCGGTTGATTCGAGCACAGGAAGTCAGTCGATATGTCGAGCATGGCTATTTGGACTGCGGGATCACGGGGCATGATTGGGTGGTGGAAAACGGCTCCAAAGTTCATGAAGTCGGAGAATTTCTTTTCAGTAAGGCAACGCGCCAGGCAGCTCGCTGGGTGTTGGCTGTTCCGGAGAATTCTCCGATCAAGTCTGCAAAAGATCTGCAAGGAAAGCGCATTGCCACGGAAGTGGTCAACATTACCAAAAAATACCTGCGCAAGCACAAGGTCAAGGCGGATGTTGAATTCTCCTGGGGCGCGACTGAAGTTAAAGCTCACGAATTGGTGGATGCGATTGTGGAAATTACTGAAACTGGTAGTTCGCTGCGGGCAAATAAGTTGCGTATCGTTGATACCTTGATGACCTCCACGCCAAGGTTGATTGTGAATCAGGATTCCTGGGCGGACAAATGGAAGAAAAAGAAGATTGAAACATTCGCGATGCTCCTTCGTGGAGCCTTGGATGCCGAAGCCAAGGTCGGGCTGAAACTCAACATTTTGGAAAAGAAATTGTCAAAATTGTTGCAAAGTTTGCCAGCATTGCGTAATCCAACGGTTTCCAGTTTGGCAATGGAAGGCTGGGTGGCGGTGGAAACCGTCATTGACGAACATGTAGTTCGCGAGATAATCCCTCAACTGAAGGCCGCTGGAGCCGAAGGGATCATCGAGTATCCTCTGAACAAAATTGTATATTAAGCACTAAAATATGGGTTCTCTTAAAAAACGTCGTAAATCGAAAATCAACAAGCATAAGCGACGCAAGAAACTGCGCGCGAATCGCCACAAGAAGCGCACCTGGCAGAAATAATTGCGGCGCGCGCTTGCAGGCGTTTCGCTTTAGGTGTCTATTGTTCATCAAAGCCCTTGCCCATGTCGGGCCGGGCTTTCTTTATGAATTATGATTGGCGAATCGCCCTTTAAATCAATGATCCTGGTATGGACGCTCAGTGTCTGGGCTATCACCGTGCCAGTTTATGCTCAGGAAGCCGGTCAGGACGGAGACGTCGGGCCGGCTGGTCCTGTTGTTTCCGACGCCTTTGAGCCTCAGGATATCCCTTTGGATGATCTGGATGCGTCAGGACGTCGTGCCAGGGCTCAGGCTCATTTTGCATCAGGTATTACATTTGAAGCCCAGGGTGAACAGGCAGAGGCATTGAAGCAGTTTGCCCTTGCCCTGGAGGCTGATCCCACCAATGCCAAGCTGGCGGTGAGGGTCGCGGAGAAGCATATCGCCCTGCAGAAATTTGATGAAGCCTATGAAATTCTCCTTCCTGCCACTGAATTGGAAGAAGCGGAGGGCAAGGCTTTCGAGTTGCTTGGCCTGATTCAAATGGCCAGAGGTGAGGCTGACAGTTCTCTTGAGAATTTTAAGACCGCATTGGCTAGAGATCCATCATTGATCATCTCTCGTTCCAGATTGGTGGATGTTCATCTTCGGGAAGGAGAAAACCTTGATGCACTCGAACTCGTCCAGGAAGCGGTTAAAGCAACCAACTACGCGTTGGAAGACATGACCGCACTGATCGGGTTGTATCTCAAGTTCCTGACCATACAGCCCAATCGATTGAATGATCTGGGCCCGCAGCTTGAATCCCTGGTTATCAAGAGTTCCGAAGTGGCCGAAGAACACCCGGCTCTGGGGCTGGCCATCTCGGATGTTCTGATGCTGATGGAGCGTTTTGAGGATGCTGAAAGCCGGCTGCAGGACTTGAAAGCTTATCGTCCACCGGTTCCCATGGTGCGTGAAAAACTGGTTGATCTTTATTTGCGGCAGGGTAAGCCAGAGCACGCAGTTCGTGAATTGACCGAGCTTTCCGAGGCCGAGCCCGATAATCCGCGTCCGCAATACCTGTTGGGAACCTTGATGATGGAAGAAGGCAAGACGGACGAAGCCGAAACCCATTACCGCAAAGCTATTGAAATTCGGTCCACATTTGAGGCTCCCTACTTTGCTCTGGCAGAGTTGAAACTCAATGCTGGAGACGCCCGCGAAGCCCTGTCGGTTTTGCAACAGGCCCGTTCTCAGTTTTCAAAACAGTTCATCCTCGAGTTCTATTCCGGTGTGGCCATGTCGGCCCTTCGGCGGTATGAACCGGCCTTGGATTTTCTTCGGTCCGCTGAGGAAATCGCCGCAAAACAAGATCCCGCTCGGCTGAACGGCTTCTTTTACTTCCGGATCGGAATGGTGCTGGAACGTTTGGGTAAATTGGAAGCCGCTGAAAAGGAGTTTTTGAAATGCCTGGACAAGACGCCAGATGACGCGACCACGCTTAACTACCTCGGTTACATGTGGGCGGAGCAGGGGAAGAAACTGGATCAAGCCTACGAGTGGATTTCCAAAGCTCTGGAACTCGATCCAGAGAGCGACGCCATTCTGGACAGCATGGGTTGGGTTCTGTTCAAACGAGGCAAAGCGGAGGAAGCCTTGCCCTATCTGGAGAAAGCTGAATCCCACTTGGAAGAACCGGACCCTACTATTCTCGATCATTTGGGCGACGTTTATCAGGCATTGGATCGCCGTGAGAAGGCTGTGGATGCTTTCAAACGTTCTCTTGAACTAGAATTCAACGAAAAGGTATTCCAGAAGTGGCGACTGCTGAGAGATAAGCAGGACATCCAATCTTGAGAATGGCCCCGGCCACGTTGCGAAGGTTCCCTCGATGGCATCCCCCCTCCGATATTCCAGACATTACACGGTTGATGAAGCACGCGCATTGCTGCCTCAACTCGCCGGGTGGTTGGATGAGATCAATCAACTCAGTGAGCAACAGGAAGCTTGTCGGGCCTGGCAGGAGGCGATGTTTGAGCAGGGACACGATCTTGGTGGCGACCAGGTGGAAGGAGAGATCAAGAATCTCAATCGACTCCTTCAGATCCTGAATGAGTTCAAAAGTCGTGAGATTCTCATTAAAGATCTTTCCCGGGGGCTCGTTGATTTTCCCAGTATGATGGGAGGGCGTGAGGTATTTCTTTGTTGGGAAAAGGGGCAGCAGGACATCATTTATTGGCATGACTTGGATGCCGGTTACGCTGGCAGGCATTCCATCTGATGCCGTCAGGTGATTTTTCTTTTTGCTTGCCCTTTACTTTTGATTTTTGGAATAAAGTTGCCTTTTTGAGCCTGCGTTAGGGGCTTTCATTCAGAGATTCCGCCATTAACCTGCCGCAAGTTTTTATGAGCGGTTTGTGGGAAACTCCCCTCCAACTGCTACTCGATGTTAAACGAACGAAGGAAGGATATTGAGGAAAATGGGTTCTTGTGTTTTGATCATTGGTGCTGGTGGCGCAGGTTCCGTTGTGGTAACCCGTTGCGCCGTTGATGCAGACACGTTCGATCTGCAAGGGATTATTCAATAGACATGACACCATTTTCCAAATTGCCCACCCCTTGTTATGTGGTGGATACAGGCCGCCTGCGGCAAAACCTGGAAACCATCCGGAAGATTCAGGATCGGACGGATGCCAAGATCATTCTTGCGCTGAAGGGATTCGCCATGTTTTCCACTTTTCCCATCGTAAGCGAATATCTCTGTGGCACGACGGCCAGTTCGGTTAACGAGGCACGATTGGGGCGGGAGGAGTTTGGTGGAGAGGTCCATGCATATGCTCCTGCTTACAATGATTTGGATATCGAGGAATTGGCCCCGTTGGTTCAGCACATCACATTCAATTCATTTTCCCAATTCCATCGGTTTCAGCAGCGGTTGCTTGACTTGAACCCAAACGTATCCGTTGGGTTGCGGATCAACCCTGAATATTCAGAAGTCGCCACCCCCTTATATGATCCGTGTCGACCCTGTTCGCGGCTTGGAATGACATTGGCGCATTTTGAAGGGCAGGACCTGGAAGGCGTTGAGGGTTTGCATTTTCATACCATGTGCGAACAGAATTCAGATACGCTCGAACGAGTTGTCGAGGCGGTTGAACGACAATTCGGCCCGTTTCTTGACCGGATGAAATGGATTAATTTTGGAGGGGGACACCACATTACGCGCAGTGATTATGATGTTGAACGTCTGTGTCGCATTATTGAAGCATTCAGCGATCGGCATGCTGTTCAAGTTTACCTCGAACCGGGAGAAGCCATTGCGTTGAATGCCGGATATCTGGTGTCCAGTGTCCTCGATGTGTTTGAAAACGGCATGCCTCTGGCCATTCTGGACGCCTCCGCCACGGCGCATATGCCTGATGTGTTGGAGATGCCCTATCGTCCTGTTATCCAGGGAGCCGGGGATCCAGGCTCCAAGCCTCATACGATCAGGCTGGGAGGTATGACTTGTCTGGCGGGCGATGAAATTGGCGACTACGCATTTGACCATCCGCTCAAAGTTGGCGATCGTTTGGTCTTCGAGGACATGGCCCACTATACCATGGTCAAAAACACGACCTTCAACGGAGTGCGGCTACCGTCCATTGCCACTTATGATCCGGAGACGGAAAAGACAGAAGTGGTACGTCAGTTTGGATATGAAGATTATCGCGACCGGTTGTCTTGAACACATGCCAACTGCCTGAAAGAGAATATTTACATCATGAACAAAGTATTGATTATAGGAGCCGGCGGTGTCGGGCGTGTGGTGACTCACAAGTGTGCCCAACTACCGGAAGTGTTTGGCGAAATCTGTCTTGCCAGCAGGACTCAGAGCAAGTGTGATCAAATAGCCTCGGAACTGCAGCGGCCCATTCAGACTGCTTCAGTGGATGCCGACAATGTTGCTGAGACCGTCTCATTGATCCGGAGTTTTCAACCTCGACTTGTCATCAATGTTGCCTTGCCATATCAGGACCTGAGCATCATGGATGCCTGTCTTGAGGCCGGGGTGGATTATCTGGACACCGCCAACTACGAACCACTTGACACCGCGCGATTTGAATATAAATGGCAATGGGCCTATCAGGATCGATTTCAAAGCGCCGGACGCATGGCACTGCTTGGTTCGGGGTTTGATCCCGGTGTGACCAATGTTTACTGCGCACATGCACAGAAACATCTTTTCGATGAAATTGAACAGATTGATATTCTGGACTGCAACGCCGGTGATCACGGATATCCGTTTGCCACCAATTTCAATCCCGAGATCAATATTCGGGAAGTCACCGCCAACGGGCGATTCTGGGAAGAAGGGGAATGGAAGGAAACCGATCCGTTATCCGTCAACCGCGACTTTGATTTTCCGGAAGTGGGTGTTCGGCGGGCGTACCTCATGTATCACGAAGAACTGGAATCTCTCTGTCAAAATATCAAGGGATTAAAGAGGATTCGGTTCTGGATGACCTTCGGGGAATCGTATTTGACGCATCTGCGTGTGCTTGAGAATGTCGGGATGACCAGCATTGAACCCATTCAGTTTGAAGGTAAGGAAATCGTCCCGCTACAGTTTCTTAAAGCGCTGCTTCCTGATCCTGCTTCGCTCGGGCCTCGCACCAAAGGCAAGACCTGCATCGGTTGCCTGGTGGATGGTGTCAAGGACGGAAAGAAGCGCCGGGTGTTCATTTACAATGTCTGTGATCACCAGGAATGTTACCAGGAGGTCAAATCCCAGGCGATTTCTTATACCACGGGAGTTCCTGCCATGATCGGGGCCAAACAGATGTTGACCGGCAAATGGCTCCAGCCCGGAGTGTTTAACATGGAACAACTCGACCCCGATCCTTTTATGGCTGACCTTAACCAATATGGATTGCCTTGGAAGGTGATCGAAATGCCGGTCGAGGCATAGGCGGGTTGGATTGTCATGATCTGATTGCGAGCGATCACAAAGCGGGATGTGAGATATCGGTTACTGTTGGAATTGCGTTTGAGAGCCCTTTTGAATGAGAATGCTGTGAGTGTGGAATACCGGGACACCCCGTTCCACCTGGCTTAAAAGCGGAAAATGGCGCCTACTTTCAGAGTGACTTCCGTTTCGCGCAGGGTGAAGGTCAGGTTTTCGGCGAGGTAATTCTGGTTGAAAACGCCATAGAATTTGGAGCCCGGACGGTATTCCCAAATCAGGCGGCTGTTGTATCCAACCGAGTCGGAGAGGCTGTCGTATTGGACCAGATGTGCCCAGGTCAGATTGGTGGTGAAATTGATCAAAGTTCGGCCTGCAGCAATGTGGGCATCGGCGACGCCATTTGGAAAACTCACGTGATTATAGGCGTAGTCCATACTCAACCCCAGTCGTTTCCATGGGTAATAAGCCACTTCAGATCCCATGCGCCACCGGTCTCCCATATAAAAATCCCCGTAAGATGCGTTCAGTTCTCCTGAAACTTTGCGGCGACTGGCAAAGTCGATGCCAACGCGGTATTGATTCCACCAATACTCACCGGCAGGAATTGTCAGGTCTTCCAGAATGGTGAAATCCTCATCCGGTCCGTCGAATTCCCGCGTGTAGCTGAAGAAAATATCGTCGCCTGAATTCAGCTCCAGCCAGAGAGGTGTGATGCGATGCTCCGCGGTTTCCAGTGAGTTGGATCGGTCGGTGAAATGTTCGGTGGTATAGGTGACGTGATACTGCCTTAACCAGGCGGGGCGGCTGGGGCGTGGGTTGACACTGAAGTAGGTGTAGTAACCCCGCACATCCTTTCTGCGAACGAATCCCAAGGCCGGGTCAAAAGCGTCGGACACTTCGATGTATTGAGCGTTGGCGCTGATCAAATTATTGGGATAAGCAATGGAAGTACCATAACTGAATCCGTTATCAGAAAGTGGACCATCGGTGCGTGAACCGAGTGCAAAAAAGTTAGCCTCCAGCACGTTTCCATTCAGGAAATCAGCGGTTCTGAAACGCAGGTCCGGACCGGCTACATAGTTTTCATTTTCGGAATTGGGATCGCCGATGGTTGAGAGCATGCCGACGCTGGATTGTTCCCAGATATCCCGCGAGATCCTTCCGGCAAAAACATTCTGCATGCCGAGTCCGTTGTGATCTTCCAGCACCGCGTCCGTAATGCCCATGTTGTATTTACCGACGCGGCCCGCCATTTTGCCAGCGACCATTATAGGCACTGTCGCACCGTCATTGTCGCGACCAATACGACGAGTGAAGAAGGGGATGACCGGGCGGCTGAGGCCGCGGGAACCTCCCGATACGGATAGTCCCCCGTACTCAAACACCCCGCTATCTTCCAGAAAGAATGCCCTTCGTTCCGGAAAGAAGAGAGGAAAACGGGTGAAATTCAACTGACGTTGATCTACTTCTGCTTCGGCAAAATCGGTGTTGTAGCTCAGAGTGGCACTCAGGTTGGGTGTGATGCGGTAACGTGCGTCGGTCCCGAAATCTCCGGTCATGTTGGTTTCCCCATTGCGGGTCAGGCGTCCCAAAAGGTAAGGAGATACCTCGATCCCAAGGCCTTGTTTCAGTCCGGATAAGCCGATGATGTCCCCGCCTTGGCTCACATGATACGTGTGCAGGTGAGGCTGTGCACCTGTCCATCGGCCACGTTCCACTTTGCGAGCGATCGAGCGGCTGATGTTGAATCCCCAGATTTCGCTGTTGGGATCAAAACTGAGGGACTTGAAAGGGATGGACAATTCCGCTTTCCACCCTTCATCGTCGATGCTACCGGCAGCTTGCCAGACTCCGTCCCAGTTGGCGTTCAGGAAGATGTTGTTGCTGACGATCTGATCGTATCGTGCGCCATTGGGGTTGACGACGAAGATGTAGCCGTTGCGTTGGTCGTGAAATGTGTCGAATGCCATGTAAAGATAATCGTCGCTGTATATCGATCGATTGTCTCTTTGCATGACGCGGGCGTTGATTTTTTCAGGTTCTGAATCGTAGCACCAAACGCCAATATAAATGTTATGGTCATCGTAAACGACCCGAAACTCCGTTCGTTCGGTCATTTCAACCCCGGCCAGGGGATCGTATTGCCACAGGGGGCCGGCGGCTGGCGCGTTCTTCCATAGTCCTTCGTCCAGCTTGCCGTCGATATCCGGGCCGACCTCCACACGAATGGCCCGGATCGATGGTTTGCCGGCGGGTTCGGTCTGCGGTTTGGACTCAGGATCTGTCGCTTCGTGGGCATTGTCCGCTGACCAGGCCGGGCCGGCGGTTTTGATGGCGCACAGTAGGACAATCAGAATATGTAAGCAATTCCGCAGTAATCTAATAATCTGTTTATTTGTTTTGGTCACCAGCAGGTGTGTTGATACATGATTGTTCGATAAAGGCGGAGAGTCTAGAAAAAATCCGTATCGGGCACAAGTCTTCCGAAGGTAAAGGGACGTATCTGTTCAAGGGGATCGCAGATAACGCCACCAGAGTATCCATGTGATGATCTGTAGTGCGACAATGGTCCAAAAAACGATGCGGAAGGATCGTTTGATTGTCTTGTGTCGAAAGAATTGTTGTGCAACCCAGGCTCCGGGAGAGCCACCCAACAAGGCAAGCAGGTGCAGACTCCATTCAGGAGTTCGCGATTTCTGCTTGATGGCTCTCCATTTATCCCACCCGTAAAATCCGAGCGTCACCAGATTGATGGCACCGAGGTAGGCCAGCCACAGAGGTATTGGCAATGTGGCGAATCCTGCAAAGATCAATGTTGTCAGGATTAATGCAGGCCACACATGTCTTTTAAAAGACATGTGGCACCCCTTCTTCCATGACCTTGATTTGATCGGTCAAGCCCTGTTCCTCCGCAAGTTCGCCCAACCAACGGGGTGGTTCATCCATGTCTTCAAAGGACAATTTGAAAGATCCGTAATGCATAGGTACCATCCAGGATGCTTTCAGGTCTTTGAATGTCTGCAGGGCCTCATCCGGTCCCATGTGCACACGTCGGAATGAATCGGGAAAGTAGGCACCGATCGGAAGGAGTGCAATCTCGGGTTGACATCGTTTTCCGATTTCATGAAAGCCGTTGAAGTAAGCGCTGTCGCCGGCGTGGTAGATCCGTCGACCGCTGTGTTCCAGCACATATCCTCCAAAGCCCCGATGGTCGTCATGAATGACTCGTGCGCCCCAATGTTTGCTCGGGGTGAAGGTGACTTTCCAGTCTCCGTGTGAAAAACTTTCCCACCACTCCAGTTCGACCACCCTTTCAAAACCGAGCCCTTTGACCAAATCACCCACTCCCCACGGAACCACAGCGATGCGAGTGGGAAGCTTGCGCAGGCTGGCTTTGTGGAAATGATCGAAATGGGCATGTGTGATCATGACCAGATCCAGAGGGGGGACATCCTGTAATTTGAGCCCCGTCTTGCGAACGCGTTTTTGCCAGAACAACCAATTGGCGAAATTGGGGTCCACCATGGCGTTCATGTCCCTGAACTGAATCAGGAAGGATGCGTGTCCAATCCAAGTCAAAGCCAGTTCGTCATTTTGGATGACCGGGAAGTCCGGTTTTTTGTGTTCGCCGGATCGTTTGGTGAGGAACGCCTTCCAGACCATTTCATAAAAAAAGGTCGCCGGATTAAATGCTTTGGTGGGGGTCAGCTCCTTGAAGGATCGCGGAATTTTCCGCGACCCTCGTCCTGACACCTTTAATGATTCCTTGTCGAACTCCGTCATGCCCGGTCCTGATGGAATCTACCTCGTTTTGTTTCCCACTACAAGCTGGTTGGGCCTTGCTCCATTCCTATGATTCCAGCACGATTTTGCGCGGCCACTGCTGGTAAGCTTCCCAGTAAGTCTTCTTCAGTGCGATTTCATCGTCGTCTGCGGATGGCTGTATGCGGCCATACGCGTCAATGGCCCGGGAAACGAGTGTGTGCTCACCCGGGCGAACATCACCGAGGTCGATCCAGAAAAACCTCCAGCAATATTTTTCCTGAGGGATGGAAGTGTCCCACTCCGCACGCTGCCAATTGCCGTTGTTTAATCTTACTTCGACCCGATCCAGCCCGTTGCCGTCGCCCCATGCCGCTCCGTAGGCCCGAAGCGGGATAATTCCGTTTTGAGTGGGGCGTCGGGTGACTCTGGCGATGACGGATTTCAGGTTCATGCGGGTGACAGAGGTTTCCACGAAGGTGATGTCCTCCTTATTCCTGCGTTCACCGCGCACGGTGACATAATCGCGGGCCATGTAACGCCCCATGTAGCGACGGTCGCGCAATTCGATTCGGGTCAGCCATTTGACGTTGGCGACCCCATACCAGCCCGGAACGATGAGTCGAAGCGGGGCGCCGTTGCGATATTCCATGGGAGCGCCGTTGCGTTCGTAAGCCAGGAGCAATGGCAGGTTCATGGCATCTTCCAGTGTCATGCTGCGTCCGTAGGGGACTTCAATTTTGAGCTCCCGGTTGGTGCCGGGTCTCAGGATTTCTTCCTTGGTGTCTTTGCCGTAAAAAACAACCTCGATGGCTTTTGGATCGAGTTCACATTTTTCCAGGAGCGAGGCAAGGGGAGTGCCGCCCCATTTGCTGTTGTAGATGGCGTCCATGAACCCTTTGTTCGAGCCGTTGCCGGAGCATTCGAGTGTCATGGGTTGTTCTTTTTTCGGCAGAGCACGGATGTCATCCATGGAAAGAGTCATGGGGTTGCCGACCAGTCCGTCGATGGTTAATTGAAATTTGGAAGCGTCAAATTCAGGCATGCCGTAGTGCTGAACGTTGAACACCTGGTTTTGAGGGGTGATCCAGTCATTGAGCATCTCCCAGTCCAGTCGGTTTTCACGTGCTCTGGGAGTGTCCTCGAATGGAACGGATTCCTCATCTGGGCGTTGTCGATCAAAGGCAGCCCATGCCGATCCCGGAAGGGTCATGCCCACGCCCGCCCATTTCAAACCACGTTTAATGGCCTGGCGTCGGTTGATTTGATGAGATACAGGTGAGGTGTTTGAATCGGTGGATGACATGGGATCTTTCATGAGCTGAGAAGAGTGGAATGCTTTTGATTGTTGATCTGGTTTATTGTTTTGTTTTTCTTAAATGATCCGGGGAAAGGGCGATGTTCCATTGGATTGAACCGCCTTCCGTGATTTCGCGTGCGTCCGTTTCCAGAACCAAGTCTCCCGCAGGATGGATGACACGCAATTTGTAGGTGCCGGCTGGAAAGTCCTTGAATTGGAAGGCCCCCGAGGCGTCGGTCAATTTGTAATGTTGATGTGGAACCACTACCAGCCAACCCTTCATTGAACCATGAAATACGCAACGGATGTTCAGTGGTTTTAGGGTGCCATCGGCCACTTTTGGTTCGTGGATGTACTCCTGTCCCTTGGCGAGATTCACGTTGAAGGGCGGCTTATCATCCAGGCACATCACATTGTGAAACGCTTCTTCACTGTTTTTGAAACGAACTTTGTCTCCCAGTTGAACAGCCAGTGTTTCCGGAACAAACATGAAATTCTCCTGGTCCATGAGATAGGTTTTGGGAGTTCTGTTTATTTGAGGCGGAAAGGATGTGTTGGGTGAAACCGGGATGAGTTCCACGACGGCTTCGGCAAGGTGCTTGTCTTTGCCTTTGATGTAGTAGCGTCCGAATCGCCATGGGCGCTGTGCATCCGTCTGGTAACTGACGGTGCCGCTGATGGAAGTTGCTGCGTTTTTGTTCTGGGAGGTTTCGGCCTTCAAGTCCAAAGTCGGAGCCCAACCAACGGAAAACCCGATGGCTAATGCTAACTTCCAAAGATGCCCATTCCTGCTCTGCATACGTTTTCTTTTCGGGAAAATATACTGGCAAATCTGCCTTTTCTCCTGCATGATGGCAAGACATTACCCAGTGACGTCAGTCAATCATGCTCCTCGGGAGTTGGTGTGACAATTTGTGCACGCTGCGGATTGACGTGAGGACAAAACCCAACTGGAAAGGCAATTAAATGGCAAAGGAACAAAATCATTCCGACTTCTCAGAAATGTCCCGTCGTGGATTTCTGAAGGGCATCGGTGCAGGCGGCGCGGCGACCGGGCTTCTGTCCGAGGCGAGCATGCATGACGCTCAAGCGGCTCAGAAAGGGATCAAAGGCCCCGGAGAGATCCCCATCACACTCAACATCAATGGAAAAACGCACCGTGTTCGTGTGGAACCCAGGGTGACCCTTCTGGATCTAATGAGGAATCGACTTGACATCACAGGCGCCAAAAAGGTCTGCGATAAGGCGACATGCGGGGCCTGCACGGTGTTGCTGGACGGAGATCCGGTATATGCCTGTTCGGTTTTGGCGGTTGAAGCGGAAGGGCGCGCCGTCACCACGGTGGAAGGCCTCGGATCCTCCAAGAACCTGACCAAAGTTCAGGAATCCTTTGTCGAGCGGGATGCCCAACAGTGTGGTTTTTGTACGCCCGGATTTGTGATGGCCTCGACAGCGTTCGTTCGAGACAACCCCAATGCAACAGTGGACGAAGTGAGGGAGGGGCTCGGAGGTAATTTATGTCGTTGCGGCACCTATGCCGGCATGATGCTGGCAGTATCGGACGCAGCCAAAAACAAAGGAGGTTCCAATGGCTAATGTCGCATGGCCCAAAGAGGGCGATCGCAGTGTCATCGGCAAGCGCATCAGCCGCGTCGATGGTCCTGTCAAAGTGTCTGGTGAAGCAAAATATTCCTACGATATCAACCGCAAAGGCATGTTGCACGCGAAGGCCATTACGTCGCCTTACGCGCATGCCAAGTTGATCAGTGTCGACTTGTCGGCGGCGGAAGGTGTTGCCGGTTACGTTGCTGCGGAGATACAGGAA
>JAQCFT010000238.1 GCA_027619545.1 Verrucomicrobiota bacterium
AACAGTGCCCAGTTTGTGGCTGAACCGACCGGCCATCTGCTGGGCTTGTTTTTCCTGGAACGACAGGGAGCCGATTTTGTCGCTCAGAATGCTCGAAACCTTTTGGCCAGTGATGATGAATGGACCTCGCCCATTTATGCCGAAGTCGGTCCGGATGGTGCGTTGTGGGTGGTGGACTGGTACAATTACATCATCCAACACAACCCGACTCCGAACGGGTTCGATAACGGAAAAGGCAACGCTTACGAAACGCCGCTGCGGGACAAAACGCACGGACGCATTTACCGTGTGGCCTATACACGGGGAGAGCCTTCCGATACTCCCACACTCGATGCCTCCAATCCGGCAACTCTTGTTGCCGCGCTCAAAAATGACAACATGCTTTGGCGAACTCATGCCCAGGCAATGTTGGTTGGCCGCGGGCAAAAGGATGTCGTGCCTCCACTTGTCGACTTGATTAGGGATCCTTCAGTAGACGCCTTGGGATTAAATCCAGCCGCCATTCACGCATTGTGGACTTTGAAAGGGTTGGGAGCTCTGGATGGTGACGGCCAGGTTGCCACCCGTGCGGCCATGTCGGCTTTGAAACATCCTTCCCCTGCGGTACGTCGTGCCGCTGTGATGACGCTACCGAGAAATCAAGGCACATTGAACGCACTGATGGAAGGCGGGTTGTTGGAAGATATTGATGCACAGGTTCGCTTGGCCACCTTGTTGGCTTTGGCTGAATTGCCGGCAGGTGACACCGCCGGCAAGGCCATATACGCCGCGATCAAGCAGGATCGAAATGCGGAAGATCGTTGGCTGCCCGATGCTGTGACTACCGCCGCGGCAAAGAATGATTCCTCATTCATCCGCTCTGTCTTGACCGGTGCGCGTGCCGGGAATGTCGATGAGGCTGCTCTTGATTTGAGCGGCAGCACGGGCGATGTGCTTCGCGTGGTGGTGATTCATTATGCGCAGCGCGGCCCCACAGAAAGTATCGTTTCGACTTTGACGTCGTTAAAGGGTGTGGAGCCGGATGTGGCGACTGCTGTGTTGGACGGCCTGATGGACGGTTGGCCCGCTGAGACCCCTCCGTCCCTTTCAGCCTCGGACAAGCGTCAACTCGAGGACGTCATGGATGCTTTGCCGGAAAGTGTTCGTGATCGCCTGCTCAGTCTCGGGGAACGCTGGAATGTGCCGGGGTTGTTCGACGGTCGCATGGATGCCGTCATCGCCTCATTGAAGGGGCAGGTGGACAACGCAGCCGCCGGCGATGCCCAACGGGCAGCTGCCGCACAGCGCTGGATCGGCTTGAAGGATAATCGTGAAACGGCGGATGCGATTCTGAAGCACATCACGCTGCTCGCATCACCCACCTTGTCTTCCGGATTGGTGAGCGCTTTGGGGTCAAGTCGAGATGAAACGCTTGGGGATGCGATCCTCGAACATTGGAATGATTATACACCCTCAGTCCGGCGCGCAGCCATCAGTGTGATGCTGCGCCGCTCCGATTGGGCCTTGTCCCTGTTGCAATCGGTTCAGGACGGGAAAATCGCCCGCACGGACATTCCGCCCGAGTATTGGACCCAGTTGCGCCAGCATCCCAATCGGCGAGTGGCCGGTCGTGCCTTTCGTCTCGCGCAGGAAAGCGCCACCGTCTCGGCGGACCGCGCCGAAGTTGTTGCCAAGATGCTGCCTTTGGCCAAGCAAAAGGGGGATGCCGAACGGGGTAAAGAGGTATACGAGTTGAATTGCTCGATCTGTCATAAATTCAACGGAGCAGGTGGCGTGGTGGGGCCTGAATTGACTGGTATCGCCGCCAGAGATCGCTCCGATATCCTCTTGGAAATTCTCGATCCCAACCGTTCGGTGGAAGCCAACTACCGTCTTTGGAATGTGACGACGAAGGATGGGGATACCTATTCCGGGCGTCTGGAAGCCGAAACACAAACCACGGTCGAAATTCTTGACGTAGCCGCCCAGAAGCATGTGATCCAACGCAAAGACATTCAGTCCTTATCAGCCTCACCCATGTCGATCATGCCTGTCGGGTTTGAGGCATTGCCGGAAGAGGATCTTAAGGGACTTCTGGAATACCTGGCTCAACCCCATGAGCAACATTAAAAGATGTAACCTTCCATAATGGAACTTGCCTCTTCCGTCGTACAGATTGGAAGAGGCGGGTTCCGTCTGCTCTCGAGTCTCTTCAGGGGTACCCATCCTGATCAAATGCCACGGAAAAGGGGCAAACGGGGCATTTTCATTACGTAGCGACGGTTGTTCGCATGCTCTGAGGTTTGATGAGGCGTTCGGATGGATCATGGGTGGGCTTGTCCGTCCAAAATGACAATAAATGGGGCAACTTGATTGGACAATGTCTTGTTATTTGCCATCGGATTCTTTTTGATGACCGTTCAATAGACGCTAAAACCGGCGTTTGAATTGGATCATCTGATTATGTTGAAGCTTGAGAAATATTCTATCGGGGTGGGGGATCGCTTCGCCCACCAAGCCAAGGCCCAACTAAGGGCTTGCCAAATGTTGCAGGAACAGGGCGTTGAAGTGGCCCCTGTCTGGAACAAGTCCAACCGTGAGCATTCCTTCATCGGATCCGAACCCGCCTCGGTTCAGAAGGCAGCCAAGGCGGCGGTGGAGGCTTTGGGATGGAAGGGGAGCTGGCATGTGGATGCGGACCATATCGGAATGAAAACGGTGGATCGTTACATGGATTGCGCCGATTTCTATACCATTGATGTCGCGGATTTCATTGGCCAGGAAACGCCTGGCCCCATCATTGAGGATTTTGTCAAAAGCCATCCAGAGTTGATTGGATCGATCAGTATTCCAGGTATCGATGAACCTCTTGAAATTACCAAAGAAGAATTGGCAAGCGTGGCCAATCAATACCTGCTTGCCGTGCAGGAAGCCACCAATGTTTACCATTACATTGTCGAGAAAAAGGAACATGACGATTTTGTGGCCGAGGTGTCCATGGATGAAACGGATAAACCTCAGAGGCCTCACGAGCTGTTGATCATTCTGGCGGCTATGGCTGATGAGGATATTCCGGTTCAAACCATCGCACCCAAATTTACCGGTCGATTCAACAAAGGTGTGGATTACGTGGGGGACCTGGCCCAGTTTGAAAAGGAGTTCAACGATGATCTGGCGGTGATCGCGTATGCCATTGAGAAATATGGATTGCCGGAAGACCTCAAACTCAGTGTTCACAGTGGCAGCGATAAATTCAGTCTTTACCCCATCATTCGAAAAGCCCTTCAACGAACCGGCGCCGGAGTCCACCTGAAAACGGCAGGGACCACCTGGCTGGAAGAAATGATCGGGTTGTCCGAAGCCGGTGGAGATGGTTTGGCCTTGGCCAAGGAGATATACGCTTATGCCCTCGAAAACGTGGATGACCTTTGTGCTCCTTATGCAGCAGTCATTGACATTGATCGATCCCAATTGCCATCTGCCGAAACGGTGAATGGATGGAGCGGGGAACAATTGGCAAATGCTTTGCGGCATATCCAGGATCATCCTGAGTTCAATGCGAACATCCGTCAGTTGATTCACATCTCCTTCAAAGTGGCAGCCAAAGCCGGGGATCGTTACCTGAGTTTGCTCAAGTCCAATGAGGAGATCGTTGGCAAGAATGTGACTGAGAACATTTTTGATCGCCATTTGAAGCCGTTGTTTCTCGGATAAGATACTTGATGGTGCATAGCAAATCCTGACTATATACGACTGATGAGACATTCTTGGATGAAATGGATGATTGCGGCACTGGTGTTTGTCCAAACATTGGCATTCGCTGAAAATAAACAACCCAACATCCTGTTCATCATGTCGGATGATCACACCGCGCAGGCCATTGGCGCTTATGCGACGGTGTTGAAGGATTTGAATCCCACACCGACGATTGATCGTTTGGCGGCGGAAGGCATTGTGTTCGACAATGCCTTCTGCTCAAACGCCATTTGCACGCCGAGCCGAGCCTGCATCATCACCGGCAAGTATCCTCATGTGAATGGGGTGGTCGATCTCGGTGGGAATATCGAAACACAACATCAGACGCTTCCGATTCTCATGCGTCAGGCTGGTTACCAGACGGCGATCATTGGTAAATGGCACCTGAAGCGCGAACCGAACTTTGACTACTACAAAGTGCTTCCCGGGCAGGGGAAATATCATCATACAGAATTCCGTATTCAGGGTGAAAAGAACTGGCCGGGGAATACGGTGACGCATGAAGGCCAGCATTCATCGGACGCCATCACCGATTCCACGCTGGAGTGGTTTCGCACAAAACGCGATCCCGACAAACCTTTCTTTGTTTGTCATCAGTTCAAAGCACCACACGATTTCTTCGATAATGCCGAGCGCTATCAAAGTTACCTGGCTGATGTGGACATTCCCGAACCGGATACGCTGTACGATGTGCCGGAAACATTCGGCTCCATTGCCACGCGTGGCTTTCAGGATGAATTGGTCACTCACATCGGTACTTCGATCGGCAGCCGCAATCCGCGTCGTTCCTATGCTGTCGACCTGAAACGTCTTTACCCCGAGGAATTCCCCTCGCATTACGATGTGAAAACAATGAGCGAAAGGGAAACCACCCGGCTTGCCTATCAGGCTTATCTCAAGAAATACCTCCGTTGTGTCAAAGGAGTGGATGACAACCTTGAACGACTCTTTGCCTATTTGAAACAAGAAGGTCTCTACGACAACACCATCATCATTTACACCGGCGATCAGGGATTCTGGTTGGGCGAGAATGATTATCAGGACAAACGATGGGCATACGACAAATCCATGCGCATGCCATTCATCGTGCGTTATCCGAAATCCATTCCCGCCGGTATTCGCAGCGATGCCATCGTGGAGAATGTTGATTTTCCTGCTTTGATGCTGGATTTTGCGGGCGTATCGATTCCAGCGTCCATGCAGGGCCGATCTTTTAAACAAATCTGTGAGACCGGAAAAGAACCCACCGACTGGAAACAAGCTGCCTACTACCGTTACTGGATGCATATGGCTCACCACGACAACCCGGGAGAAATGGCTATCCGCACCAAGACACACAAACTGATCTATTTCTATGGATGCGATTACAAGGGCGAAAACCAAACGCCTCCAGGCTGGGAACTATATGACCTGACAAGAGATCCTGATGAACTGAACAACGTCTACGATCATCCCGATTATCGCACTGTTCGTGACCAATTGAAGCAACAATTTGCCGAACTACGCGCACAGGTTGGAGATGACGGATCGCATTATCCCGAATGCGAAAAAGTCGTCCAGGAATTCTGGGACTATGACGCCGCCGACCGCCAGAAAGCGATCGAAATCTCCCGCGCGTTCAAGCTGAGCAGGGAACAAGCCCTGGGCAAAGCAGGGAAGCTTTGATGCCGGTTATTGCATGGGAATCAGACCGTAACGCCGCATCATTTCCAGATCCATTTGAGGAGAGGGGGTGGGTCTTGGTCCCGGTTGGGCTTGATTTGATGTCTCGGATTTCAGGAGGCGAACAAGGGTTTCTGGTGGAAGATCGGATTGTTGCAGCCAGTTGACTGCTTTGTCCCGATCATTGCGCAGCCAGTTTTGGGCGTATTGTTCGACAGTTTGCAGACGCATATGCTCGTCCGAGATGCCGTTGGCCCAGATGACACCCATTGCCGGATCACGGTTGCCGACTAATTGGGCATAGTTCTGAATCAGTTTGTCCCGTCCCGCATCCTGAGGTTGTTTCAGGAGCCAGGCTCCTGCTGCTTCTTCGTCTTGGTCCGCCCACTTTCGGATGATGTTTTCGTTGGCCTGTTGCCGGGTGGCTTCGTCTTCAAAATCGCTTGCCCATTCGGCTGCGTAGGACGGTTCGTATTCCGCCCACTGGGCAGCCACCTGAATGGCCGCACTGTTTTGAGCTTCTCCTGCTTCCATTGAAGCTACATATTCGGCCGCTTCCAACGGTGATTCGTTGGCCCACTGGTTCATTACCCCTGGCAGGAGGCTGTTTCGCAGGTCCGGATCTTTCATGTCTGACACCCATTCTGCTGCCGCTTCCGCATCGTGCCTTGAAAGGTTCTGGCTCATGGATCGCATGACGGATTCCTTTAGTTTTGGATCTGAGAGGTCTTCGGCGTATTCCATGGCTTTCTCCGGATCGGTTTCAATCCATCGATTGGCAATCTGTGAAAGCGCATTTTGTCGTGTTTGATCGTTTTCCAATGTCTCCGCCCATTCCAAGGCCTTGTTCACATCCTGGTTGGCCCATGATTGGGCGATTTGATGGTAGAGGTTCTGTTTGTCTTGGTTGTTGGTCAAAGTTTCTGCCAAGGCCACGGCTTGTTTCGGATCGCTTTCTGCAAGTCGATGGGTGATGTCTCTAATGGCATCCGACCGACTTCTACCATTTGGGAGGTCCATGGCAATCTGCATAGCCTGTTTGGTGTCGCTGTATGCCAGTCGATTCAATACTTGCCTGATGACCTGTTGTTTGGCGCTGCCCGGGGGCATTTGGTCAGCCAGTTGAAGGGCTTTTTGAGGATCAGCATCCGCCAGTTGCATGCTGAGATTTTGATAAGCTGAGGTGCGCGCTTGTCCCGGGGGGAGTCCATGAACCCACTCCAATGCGGTGTCGGGATCCTCGTTTGCCCATTGGCTGACGATCGTCTGAATCAATTGTGTTTTAGCCCTTCCAGATTGCGTGCCCTCCAAATGAGCCAGGGCACCTTCCCGATCCTGCTGCACCCATGTATGAAAAATGTTGGTGTATGCGTTCTCTTTCATCCGAGGATCGTTGAGTTTTTCGATCCAGCTCAATGTGCCCTGGAGATCTTGTTCGGCATTGGTCCGGGCAAAATTGGATAAGGCGTTTTGCTTGTGCGAATAGCTTGAAATGCCCTCCATCAGGGTTTGAAGAGTATCCATTTCATCCAGTCCCAGATTGATTGCAATACCTGACAACGCTCTGTCCCTTGACCGTGGGTTTTCCAGCGATTGAGCCCATTCCATTGCTTTGGTTGGTGACGTGGCTGCCCAACCTGCGGCAATCTGGTGATACACGTATTCATCACTTGAACCGTTCGATAAAAAACCGATACGTTTGGCGGCTTCTTCCGGGTTGGTGTTGGCCAAGTCGAAGAATAGACTGCGTCTGGCGCTGGATGCGGTCCCGCCACTGAGGTGAGTGTTGATCAACTCCAAAGCGTCATCGATCGAGGTTTGTGAGATGCTTCGTGCGAGGCTTTGAGCCAATTGCTGCTTCAAGAGTCCTGGTTCCAGTTGATCAAACCAATTTCGCGCGGCGGAAGGATCGGTGATCGCCCAACCACCCAATGCTGACTGGAGGTATTGTCTGCGGTGGTTTTGGTTTGAAGTTCGATCCGCAAAAGCGATCACGAGTCCGGGATCTTTTTCTGCCATGACTGCGATGGCCTGCGACAGCATTTGCCGACGGCGGTTGCCAAACGATCCGTTCAGGTCTGTCTGTTCACTCAGGTATTGCAGCACCAAAGGGAAATCTGCGGCCGGCAATCCCATCAACAAGGCATGTAACTCGTAATGGTTCCTTTGATTCATGGGGGCATCAAGTATTTCCTCCAATCGTTCTTGCAGGTTCTTCTTTCCTTCAAAAATAGCAGTGGCACTCACGGTCGGCACATTGGGTAAACCTGAGCTCGTGGAGCGTCCGGCACCCAAACGACCTACCTTGCTTGGAGAATTGCTTTCCTTGCCCGAGGTATTGCCATTGTTCCGACTTGCGCCTCCCCACACGAATCCAACAAGCAAAGCCAAAACAACGGCTGCGGCAGTTTG
>JAQCFT010000239.1 GCA_027619545.1 Verrucomicrobiota bacterium
CATTGTGTTGACCATCCAGATCGTATGCGACGTACATGATGACCTCATCTCGATAACCATCTTCGTTGGGGAGTTGGCTGACCCAATTCACTACGGCATCAAGGCCTTGTTCGGCCAAAGTGCTTGCCACACCGGTTGTCGCCTTTGTTTGATCGCCTGGATCAGATAAGCCTTGAGCCCATTGGGAAGCGCCATTTAGGTCGTTCTTCGCCCAAATGCGCGAAATGCTGTCCATGTGCTGGCTTGCATCTGGTGAATTGGCAAGAGTTTGTGCCCAGTTCAGAGCTTCAGCTGATGGTGGGGCATTGAGAAGGTTTAAGGCTACCTGTTGTGTGAAGGTTTTTCGTAGATTCGGTTCTTCCAGGTGATTCACCCATTCCGCTGCAGCGAAAACATCGCTTGCCAACCATGCTTTCAGCGCTGTATCCCGTGCCAGATTACCCATGGATTCGGGGAGGGCATCCGCCCAGGCTACTGCCAGGTCAGGATCTTGTTGCATGAGTTCATCCACCACAGCCTTAACAAATACGGGTGCCGCGTGTTCGGTTTTGTTGTTGGCAAGAATCTCCTCAAGGAGAGCAGTGGCCCGGTTTAAATCATTTGTAGCAAGTAGCGTTGCGATTTGTTGCAATAATTGCTCGCGGGTTGATCGGCTTCCGTGCATGAGTGCAGTCTCGATTTCTTTCTCGATCGTGGTGCTGAAATGCTGATCAGGGTCGCCTGCTTCAGATGGATTGTTTCCTCTAGATTGCAAGCTAGTGTTGAATGTATTGCGAGCAAAGTCGCTGCCACCTGCATTGGAAACAGGAGAAGATGGTTGGTCGTTTATTGATGGTATTTTTGTTGAGAAGTTTTCCTGGGCATCCTCGTTGGAACGTCCGCTAAACATGGCTAGAAATATTAACGCCGCGAAGGCCGCAATTCCGACAATCAGAACTACGTTGGAAGATCCGGTGTGGTGTTTGGTGCTTGAATGCATTTGGAATGAACGGAGTGTCGACTCAAAGTCTTATCTCTTTATCTAATACCGGAGCAAGCCAACAGCAAGATTAAAAAGAGCTAATCAGTCCTTAAACTGAGCGATTCGTATGTCAAAACTGCGTTAAATAGCTGGTTCAATGATGGCGAGGGTGATGCTGTTGGAAATCCTGTCGCCTTTGATTAGAATTGGCAATGAAGTCACCTTTCCTAGTTCTTTTGGCAAGAGATAGGTCTGCTAATTTGAACCGAGGGTTGTCTGAGGTTTGGCCTTTGTGGGAGTTAGGGAGTGTTATTCGGAATATTAGCACCTTCACTGGGCGAGGAACTGTGAATATTTCCGAGTAAATACGAACAACTGCGAAATAGAGAGAAGTAAGATGTGTGGCGATTATTCTGGAAGAAGTGATTGTCGGATACGTAAAAAGCATGTCATCAATGAGATGAATCGTTTGGTGATTAGTATTTATATTTGTGGCATACATGCTGCTCTTGGCTTGCATCCGATGTGAAGGAATGCGGTAAGGTTTAAAGAGCCTTTAATTGAGTCCAAACCCACTAAATCAATCCTCAATGGTGATGTAATAATCTCTATTGAGAATATATTATGACCAAAAATAAACTAACACTAAGTCGCCTGTTTGGCGGCAAAACATTCATCATGGCCGGCCTGGCAATTGCGATGCTGCTGTCCATGGCGCAGCAGGCAATGGCACAGAGCGTGTCCGTCATGCCAAGTAACAGTCAAAACCGTGGTAAGTATGGTATCGCCATCAAAAACCAGCAAATCACCTTGTGGGGACGTGCCTGGGGTGGTTCTGGTAGTTACCAATACAAGTGGACTGTTGATGGCGTTCAGGATGCCAATTGGCATTTTCCTGGAGATGGTTTTGATAATCACCCTAGCTTTAATGAAAGCAACAGTTTCATTCCTCGCTTGCACACCTTCGGTGCCAAGGGCCCGAAAGTGGTGACCTTGACCGTCAAGGAAAACGGTGCTGATGATTCTACCGCTGTTTCCCGTTCCGCCGAAATTGATGTGCGCGAGCCGGGCGAACACGAAGATGAGGTTAACGTTGCGATTGAATACGGTTTGCTGAACCTTTACAACCGTGCCACGCGCTCCGGCAGCCGCGCCTCTTGGGATGGAACCTCCTATATTGCCAGCGCAAGTACCCCTTTGGGACTTTTGGCTTTTGCGGAGAATGGCCATTTGCCCGGCAATAACCGTGTAGCTGACATTTATTCTGAAATCGCCCAACACGCGTTGAATTTCATAACCGAAGGTAACGGTGGATATCTGCAAAGAACCAGCACTTCCGGTGAATTTGATCATAATGGAAACGGTAAAGGTGCATACACAAGTTGGGCACCTGTTTATGCTTCCGGCATCATGGCCCTCGGGGTTACGTTTGCCTATCCTACTGCAGAGGCCGCTCAAGCTGCGACAATTGCAGCAGGACCTCACGCAGGAAGCACCATTTATCAGTTTATCGGGGATGTCCTCGATCAATTCTGGGTTTCCAAAAGACACGACGGTGGTTGGGTTTATAACATGACGGGAGATGGTGGTCGATTGGATGGCTCCGCCCAGCAATGGGTTGCCTTGGCTCAACGCACGGCGATCGATCGTTGGGGTTATTCTGTGAAGCCTGAGCTTAGCGCTCGCAGCGTGCTTGGCTTCATCAACACTCAATATGCAAATGGAGGATGTTCCTACTTGCCGGGTTATTGGTCTAATGCGGGAATGACTGGGGGTAGCCTTGTTGGATTCTCACTCGGTAACAAGTGGGTGAACCAGGGAGACGATAACGCTAAGCGAGCCTACGACTATATTGGAAGAAATTTCTTCCGCGTATCTGATAGCACTGGCTCTCGCTATGAAACTCTGTGGGGAGGGAATGGTGATTACTACACAGCCTTTGGCATTAAGAAGGGGTTGGCCATTCAGGAAGTTGAGACAATCAACACCCCTCAATTGGGTGTTGTTGACTGGCAACGCGAAATTGATGATTGGTTGCTGGGAAAAACAACGCACAATCACCATGCCACGTCTAAGAATGTCAGCTATGCCTTCGGCCAACGACCTGATGGTTCCTGGTTAGGAAACTTGCATCATGGCTATCACAACACTAGCTTTCTGACTTCCCACGCCATTCTGCTGCTGAATCGCGGTGTGACCAAGGCGCTGCCTGTTGCTGAGATTGTTGTGGCTTCAGACACGTTTGCCGTTGGCGCTTCATTCATCGTAGACGGAAGTACTTCTTATCACGCTGACCCAGCGAATCGCACGATTGTTGCTTACAATTGGGACTTTGAGATCGGTGGTGAAACTGGCACTGCAACAGGAGTTGCTCCGGTTGTACCTGCCAACTTGGTGGATTCTGTCGGTGATTTGAATGTCACCTTGACCGTTGTGGATGATCTTGGTTCCACGGATTCTACCGATACGGTGATTCATATTGTCGATCCAGCTGGAACACCAGTTCCTCCCATCTCGATCGCTATTCCAGCTGCTCAGGCTCCCAACTACGAAGGTCGCCCTGGACAGACCGTTACTTTGGATGGTAGCGAATCTTATGATCCTAATCCCGGTGAGACCATCGTGTCATGGTGCTGGGATTTGAATGGTGATGGAATCTACGGTGATTCTGTTGACGATGCGTTGACAGGTCAAGATCCTGCTGCGGGTTCATCCTGCGGTCAAACCATCGACGTTATCTTCAATGAGCCGAAAACACTGACCGTGGGTCTCCGAGTCGTTTCATCCAACCCGAACGACTTGCCTTCTGACAGTGTTGCGGATGTCCTTTTGGTATATACCGAAAGTGATCTGTCTGTTCCAGCTATCAGCGCTGTTTACGATGAAGTCAATAATTCGGCAGTCGTTACAGCTACCGTCGCCTTGTTTGAGGATGTCAATGCAGCTCTTAACGTTGATACTCGAATCCGCTTCTTCTTCGGTGGAAGAGCTGCAGCAGTGGAATTGTCTGGTTTTGCCCAAGGTCAGCAAGATGTAAGCATCACGATCGAAGACGCACTCGCTCCTGGTGAGACCGCATTGAACGTTTTGGCCATGGTGGATCCCGATGGTCAGGTTAAGGAGTTCAATGAAGACAACAACACCAACTCAACGGTTGTCTCTTCGAATAAGCCTCCTGTTTTGGTTTTGAATCCTGAAGGATTCAGCGCTGACGCAGACGGAGATTGTCAGGCAGTGATCACTGCCTCTCAATTGGCGGCTGGCACCAGCGATCCAGATGGTGATGAATTGACGATTACGGCTGATCCCGCCGGACCATACGGATTGGGCACAACCGTTGTGACCGTCACCGTAACCGATGGTAAAGAAACCGTTTCCGGTACGATCTCGGTGACCGTTACTGACTTGGTTCCGCCTGTGTTGGTCATTCCTGCTGATCAGACACTGGAATGCCCAGCAGACACCAGCGTTGCTTCAACAGGAAGCGCGACTGCTACGGACAATTGCTCAGTGGATGTCAGCTACAACGATGTTGTGACTGAAACTTGTGGCAGCACTTACACTGTTGTTCGCACCTGGACTGCGATTGATGGAAGCGGAAACTCTGTGAGCGGAGACCAGGTCATTGTGGTTCAAGATACAACAGCCCCAGCATTGGTGGGAGTTCCTGCTGATGTGACGGTGGAATGCGACTCAGTGCCGGCAGTGGCCAGCGTGAGCGCAACCGACGCCTGTGATGCTCCGAGCCTGGTGTTTGACGAAGTCAAGACCGACGGTACCTGCGTTGGCAGTTACACCTTGACCCGCACTTGGACAGCTACGGATGCCTGTGGCAACGTTACCGTGGCTACTCAGGTTGTGACTGTTGAAGACACGACCGCGCCCGTTATCGCCAGTGACGCAGCCGATATCACGCCTGCGGATGTGCCGGTGACCTTCCAGATTGCAGCAAGCGACAATTGCGACGTTGCACTGGCCGTGACTTACAGCGCCGCCAAGACCAATCCTCAAGGCAAGGTGACCGACAAGACCGCTGACACGATCGTTGAGTTTGAGCAAGCCGATTCCGGTTTGATCAACGTGACCATTGTGGATGCCGGAGGAAATGGCAATGTGATCACCTTTGTGGCAACTGCCACCGATGGCTGTAATACAACGATCACCACCTACACGGTGAACGTAGTCAGCCCGAGCAGCTCAGAAGCCAACGAAGGTGTTGGCAACGGTGTTGACGGCAATACTCCGGGTCATGACAACAACGGCGGCAACGATGATCCAGGAAACACTCCTGGCAATCCCGGAGCCAAAGGTAAGAAGAAATGATTCTTTACAACCGGTTTAAGTATTAACTGGAAAATAATCAAGGGCACCCGGGTATCCGGGTGCCTTTTTTTTACTAAGACACAATTTTTAGAAAGGGGATTCCATTTGATACGGTTGGGAGGGGGTTTGTTCGGTTAATTTCTTGCTTTGGGTGTTTGGTGGCGATTAAGGTGAATTTGGAAAGGAATATACCGTTGATAACATATGCAGCATATAATTACGTGACCCAATGCCTCGCGCGCAATCGAGCTTTTCGAGGATTGTCCTGCCTCTTTTTCCTTCTCCTTGCAGGTTGTTGGCCTGACTCTGTTTCAAATACGGCGAATCAAGGTGAAGTTGAATCATCGGGCATTCAGCAATCAATCCAAGTGTCAGATACTGATGTTTGGTTCAAAGATGTCACCAAAGATGTGGTGGCTGAATTTGTGAACGAACCTGACCATGTAAACCCATATCATATGCCCAACAGTGTCGGGTCCGGAGTGGGGGTTTTGGATGTTAATAAGGACGGTTTGATGGATCTGTATTTTCTGAGGATGACTGTGAGTCAAGACTCACCCGGGAACTGTCTGTATGTCCAGCAAGCTAATGGAGGTTTTGTTGACAAGACAGCCGAATATCAACTCGGACTTCGAGGTTATTTCCATGGGGTGGGAGTGGGGGATCTGAATAATGATGGGTGGGATGATTTGGTTTTGACCGAATATCAGGGCATCAGGGTATTTCGCAACCGTGACGGTAAAACGTTCGAAGATGTCACCGCGCAGTCCGGACTTGTCAACTCAGCCTGGGGCATGTCTGTGTCGATTGCTGATTATGATGCGGATGGGTGGCTGGATATCGTTGTTGCAAATTATGTTCACTATGATCCCTCAAAAAAATGCAGAAGTCCCAGAGGTGATTCGGAGTTTTGCGGACCGCAACAGTTTTCAGGCTCGGCAAGCAAGCTCTTTCGAAACCTCGGAGGTTCGGGGGAAGTCACTACATTTCAATTTCAAGATGTGAGTGTTCAATCCGGATTAGCCGCGAAGCCCGGTCCCGGCTTGGGGGTGGTTTGCCTGGATTTTTCCGGTGATGGTCTTGTGGATCTGTTTTTTGCGGATGATATGCAACCCAACCGGTTGTTCGTCAATCAAGGCGATGGGACCTTCAAAGAGGAAGCTGGTCTGCGGGGGATTGCCGTGGACGGCATTGGCCAAGCCAAGGCTGATATGGGGATTGGGATAGCTGATGTCGATCGCAATGGATTGCTGGACGTGTTCATCACGCATCTAAAAACGGAAAACCATACGTTGTGGACTCAGGGACCCGCGGGGATTTACACCGACAGGACGCTTGTGACCGGGTTGTTGACCCGGCAATGGAAAGGAACTGCTTTTGGAACCATCCTGGCCGATTTTGACACAGACGGATGGGCAGATCTGGTGATGGTCAACGGAGCGATTCGTCGAAACGATTTTCAAGACCGCACGTTTCGAGATGAAGTCAGGGATTTCTGGAAACCGTATGCACAGCGGGCGCAGGCCTATCGAAATGATGGCGATGGCAGGTTTGTTGAGATATCCAGTATGAATCCTGACCTAAGCGACAAGGGAGATGTCGGAAGAGGCTTGGCTGCGGTCGATTTGGACAACGATGGGGCTTTGGATCTGGTGATGACCCCCATTGGTTCACCTGTCAGGGTTTTTCAGAATGTCGCTTCAAAGCGGGGTAACTGGGTCGGTATCAGCGCCGTGCTTCCTGATCAAGGAGGCCGGACGGCTTTGGGGTCGATCGTTGATGTCATTGTGAAAGGTCAAGTATTCCGGTCAGTGGTGCACAGTGGTTACAGTTACCTGTGCGCCAATGATCCGCGTGTGATTGTCGGATTGGGGAGTGCGACAGAGTATGATGACATTCAAGTGATTTGGCCAGGCCGGGAGCGTGAGTCATTTGGCGCAGGCAAAGCTAACGGGTATGTTCAACTGCAAAAGGGTTCGGGGCAGATTCAAAAATGAAGAAGAGACGAGAACAAAACAGGCAAAAGATAAAACAACAGTTGCAATCTGCTCGTGCGGATAAACCAGTCAAAGAGTTGCCTTTTTGGGGCTGGGTTTTGGCGGGATTGGTTGTAGTGTTATTTTTGTTTTTCTTTAAGCAATCCAAACCACCTGAACCAAAACAGACCAGCGAGTTGAAGGTCCAAATTCCGGAAATCCCGGAAGACATTTCGGATCATGCGGTTGCTGCAGCTATCCAACAGGCTGTGGAAGCGGTGCGGGAGAATGCTGGTTCTGATGAAAAGTGGGGAGAACTTGGATTGACTTGTTTGGTGCATGAATTTCGAGAGGAGGCTCAACAGGCTTTCTCGCAGGCCTTTAATCTAAGTAAAAGTAGTGCGAAATGGAAGTATTTCGAAGGTATCTGTTATTTTCCTGATGATTTGCAAAAGGGGGTTTCCTTGCTTGCCGAGGCCAGTGGCTTGATAGAAAAGAACGGCAAACCGGAAGAGCAATTGGCCATACGTCGTCGACTGGC
>JAQCFT010000240.1 GCA_027619545.1 Verrucomicrobiota bacterium
GGCGATCTGCCAATTGATCCACGATCACGGCGGTCAGGTTTATCTGGACGGAGCCAACATGAACGCGCAGGTCGGAATCTGTCGTCCTGGCGATTACGGAGCCGATGTTTGCCATCTCAATTTGCACAAAACTTTCTGCATTCCCCACGGAGGTGGCGGACCGGGTGTGGGCCCCATTGCCGTGGCTTCCCACCTGACGCCCTTTCTCCCCGGACATTCCGTCGTGCCGTTGGCCGGAGAAGACCGCATTGGACCGATTGCTGCAGCGCCATGGGGCAGCGCCAGCATCGTCACCATTTCCTGGGTTTACATCCGGGCCATGGGATCGGCCGGACTGAAAAAAGCCACTCAGGTCGCGATCCTGAACGCGAATTACATCGCCAGGCGATTGGATGCCTATTTCCCGGTGCTTTACAAGGGCAAGAATGGCATGGTAGCGCATGAGTGCATCATCGATCTGAGGCAATTTAAGAGGGTCACGGTGGAAGATGTTGCCAAGCGTTTGATGGATTATGGATTCCATGCCCCAACAGTCTCCTGGCCTGTGGCGGGAACGATGATGATCGAACCGACCGAAAGCGAATCCCAGGCCGAACTGGATCGTTTCTGCGATGCCATGATCCGCATTCATGCGGAAATCCAGGCCATTGAAGAACGGAGAGTCGACGCGAAAAACAATCTGCTCAAAAACGCGCCCCACACGGCCGACACCGTTGCATCGGACACCTGGGACCGGCCTTATTCACGTGTGGAAGCCGGGTGCCCCATTGAATCACAGCGCGAACATAAATTCTGGCCGCGCGTCGGACGCATTGACAACGTGTTTGGAGATCGCAACCCGGTCTGTTCCTGCGCCGGCATGGAAGAATTCATGGACCAACTTAAGTCTGAATGATTCTAGACAGAGGGCTGTTTTTCACTAGGATCATGGGATCAACCCATGATCCTAGGAAAAGGACAATTCGATTTTAAAATCAAAGGGGCCCGACTGGTTTCCAAACCATTGATTTTGTCGGGCGCCCTTCTGGCTCTGCTCTACACAGGCAGGGCCGATGAGTCTTCTCTGAGCTTCAACAAGGATATCCGTCCCATTCTGGCGGAACACTGCCTCCACTGCCACGGCCCCGATGGAAACAAGCGCAAGGGCGACCTGCGACTGGACCTTGAAGCCGAAGCAAAAAAGGAAGCCATACGTGAAGGAGACCCAAATCACAGCCCTTTTTACCTTCGCCTGATCACCGAAGATCTCGACGAGCGCATGCCTCCACCAGATGATGGAGATGAGCTGTCCGCATCGGAACAAAGCACCTTAAAGCGTTGGATTGAACAAGGAGCCCCCTACGAGGGGCACTGGGCATTCATGCCCATTCAAAAGCCCGAAGCACCCGTATTGGACGATTCCAGTTTGACCGACATCGATCGTTTCATCGTATCCAAGCTGCAGAGAGCAGGATTGCAACTGTCCCCTTCCGTCGATCGACAACAATGGATCCGACGTGTCACCTTCGACCTCACCGGACTTCCGCCCACTTGGTTGGAAGTGGAAAACTTCCTCAACGACTACTCCCTGGACGCCTACGAAAAAGTGGTGGAACGACTGCTGGACTCGCCAAGATACGGCGAACGCTGGGGACGGCATTGGTTGGATATAGCGCGATACGCCGACACACATGGAGGCAGTGCCATCGGTTTCACCAAATTCCCGTTTTCCTACACCTACCGCGATTATGTCATCCAGGCATTCAACGCAGACCTTCCTTACAATCGATTTATCACCGAACAACTCGCGGCGGATCAACTGGGACTCACAGAGACCGATCCGGCACTCGCCGCCTTGGGATTTCTCACCATCGGTCAACGGTTCAGAACCCAGCATGACATCATCGATGATCAGATTGATGTGGTGACCCGGGGGCTGATGGGACTCACGGCCACCTGCTCCAGATGTCATGATCACAAATTCGACAACATTCCCACCACGGACTACTACGCACTCTATGCCACCTTTGCGAGCAGCCACGAACCGGAATTGTTGCCACTGATCGGAGAGCCACAACCGTCCGAAGCCTATACGGATTACCAAAACAGACTCCACGACCTCCAGCAAACCCACGACGACCTCGCCCGAGAACAAAGCGACGTCATGCGGGGAAGACTTCGCATGCAAGTCGGGGCATTCCTGAAGGAACTGGCCAAAGGAACACCGGAACAGGATTTGTCGGTGTCTTTCCTTTCTTTTCGAACTGATGACATCCGGCCACACGTTTTGGAACGGTGGCGAAAATACCTCGCATCGATGGAAGCCACGGATCCGGTGTTTGGACCATGGAAGCAATTGGCACAGGTGGAACCCGTGGAATTCTCCGAACAGCTCGCTTCCAAACTCAAAATATGGGAGGAAGAGAACGGGGACCTCACCAAAGCCACCCCTCAACAAAACCTCGGAGCAACCGCGCCGAAATGGAATCCAAAGATCCTCGAAGCGATCAAAGAAAATGTGCCCGATTCGTTGGAATCACTCGCCGATGTCTATGGCAAGGTGTTTGCGAACACCCACCGGGAATGGTTGCAGGCCCGTGTTCAAGCAGCGGAAGAAGCCCTGCCCGGAGCGGATGTCATCCCGGATCAGGATGCCCGTCACTTGACGATCAACAGCGCCATCCTGCGTCAACTCCGACGTCACCTCTACGCACCCGACACCCCCACGGCGCTTCCCGACAACGAGGCATCCCAACTGCTGAACCGCACGGTCAGCGACAACCTTGGCGGCCGACGCGGCGCAATCCACAACCTTCACCTCACCGCGGCAGGCTCCCCTCCCCGATCCATGGCCTTGACGGAGCCCAAACCTGAAGAGGATGAAACGTATCACGTCTTCCGTCGGGGAAATCCGTTGGACAAAGGAGACCGCGTACAGCCCCGATTTCTGACCGCCTTGAGCGATGGCAAACCGAAGACCTTCTCCCCCGGCACAAGACGCCTGAATCTGGCCGAATCGCTCGTTCATCCCGACAACCCGCTCACACGGCGCGTGGTGGTCAACTGGGTATGGAGAAATCATTTTGGCAAAGGATTGGTCCGGACACCCGACGACTTCGGCACTCGCGGCGATCCACCCACTCATCCGGAACTACTGGATTACCTCGCGGAAACATTCAGAGAGGAAGGATGGTCCATCAAACAACTGCACCGACGCATTGTTTTGAGCAAAACCTATCGCCAGGGTTCCATTGAAAATGAAACATCACGCAACAAAGATCCCCATAACCATCTCCTTTGGCGCATGCCGCGCCAGCGTTTGAGTCTGGAATCCATGCGCGACGCGATGCTGCAGGCATCCGGAGAACTTGATTTCACCATGGGCGGGCGTCCCTTCAACATGATGACCACCAGGATCACCCCGCGACGCAGCGTCTATGGCTTCGTCAATCGCGACGTGCCATCGCCATTGCTGACCACCTTTGACGGAGCCAACCCCAGCGCCTGCACTGCCAAAAGACCCGAAACAACCGTCCCACAACAAACGCTCTTCGCGCTGAACTCGGCATTCATGTTGGATCGTGCCGAGGCATTGGTTCAAAGGCACGAAGTGCAAACGGCTGAAACCAATGAGGACAAGATTCGCGTGCTGTATCAACGAACCCTTTCACGGTGGCCGGATCCTGAAGAGATGCGGGCGGCATTGGATCACATCGAGCAATGGAAAGAAATATCGGAAACCGATCCCTGGCCGCGTTTGGCGCAGGCATTGCTGGCATCAAACGAGTTCAACTTTGTGGATTAAGAAATCATGCACTCCACGCTACCATTTAACAGACGGGCGTTCCTGAAACGATCAGGAATGGGATTCGGCGCGCTTGCCCTGAACGGCATGCTCACCCGGGAAGCACAGGCCGCGACGAGAGGAACCACACACTTTCCCGGCAAGGCCAAGCACGTCATCCATGTTTTTCTGAACGGCGGGATGTCCCAGGTAGACACCTTTGATCCCAAACCGGAACTCACCAAACGCGGCGGACAAATGCTACCGTTCGACAACCTCCAGACCGAACGCCGCACAGGTGTGGCGCTCCCCTCGCCGTTCGAATTCAGGCAACATGGTCAGAGCGGCATTCCGGTCAGCGATCTGTTTCCGCACCTGTCCCAATGTGTCGATGACATGGCGGTGATCCGGTCCATGTATGCCGAACTTCCCAGCCATGAACTTTCATTGATGCTCATGAACACCGGCACCCAACGCCTCGTGTGGCCTAGCTTTGGTTCCTGGTTGACCTGGGGCATGGGAACGGACAACGAGAATCTGCCGGGCTTCGTTGCACTCTGTCCTGGCGGCATGCCCGTGGGAGGCGCCGGCAATTGGCGCAGCGCCTTTCTACCGGGCGTCTATCAGGGCACCCACGTGGACAGTTCCAAAACCGATCCCAAGGAATTGATTGCAGACGTTCACAATGCTCGATTGAACCGCCTGGAACAAAAGAAGCAATTCGAACTGCTCCAGACCATCAACCGACGCCATTTGAATCAACGTCCCGATGAAAGCGCGTTGGAAGCACGCATCGCATCTTTCGAACTCGCCTACCGCATGCAGTTCGAAGCGACCGATGCCTTTGACGTCAGCAAAGAACCCGAACACATCCTGAAACTCTACGGAGAAGGACCGCAAAACCGCCAGCTCCTGATCGCGCGACGACTGGTGGAACGCGGAGTGCGGTTTGTTCAGACCTGGCACGGCAACATGCAACCCTGGGATAGTCATTCCAACATCAAGGAAACCCATCGCCAGGTCGCCAACGAATGCGATCAGGGCCTCGCCGCACTGATCATGGATTTGAAACAAAGAGGACTTCTCGATGAAACCCTCATTCTCTGCACCGGGGAATTCGGACGCACCCCATCTGTGGAAATGGACCAGGGAGGAGGCGGAGCGGCCCAGGGACGGGATCACAATCACTGGGGATTTTCACTCTGGCTGGCCGGGGGCGGCATCAAAGGAGGCACGACCTATGGAGCCACGGATGAATTTGGTTTCAAAGCAGTGGAAAACCCGGTCTCCATCCACGACCTGCACGCCACCATGCTCCATCTCCTGGGATTCGACCACGAACACCTCACTTACCGCTACGCCGGCCGCGACTTTCGGCTGACGGATGTCTTTGGACAGGTTATCTCGGATGTGATTGCTTAAGAAACTCCGATTCGGTTTACCAGCAGATGACGGGCGCATCGGGACGATACGTTCTACCTGAACGCCGTCCGCAGGTGGGAAGTGCCGTCCCCGGCGCGTCTCCTTGGGGCGTTCTTAACCAAAGCTGGTCTCCGTTTTGGGAAGCCCAAGGTATTCGCCCCCCCCCACATCCGCATAGCTGTCGCTAGCGGGCGCATCGGGACGATACGGTCTACCTTTTGGAAACCACTGCGGTTCTGTCACCGATTCATCGGAACATGCACGAATAACAATAAAGCCCCGAATCGACATGATCCGGGGCTCTTTTCAAAGGGCTTATTCCTCGTCTTTGCTGAGTTGGGCAATGACACTGATGTCTTCCAGGGTGCTGGTATCGCCCTGGACTTCTGATTGTCCGGATGCGATTTGTTTCAGCAGGCGGCGCATGATTTTGCCGGAACGCGTCTTGGGAAGAGCGTCGGCGAAACGAATGTTATCGGGTTTGGCCACAGGACCGATTTCTTTGCCCACATGGTTACGCAATTCATTGCGAAGGTCCTTGTTGACTTTAGCTCCCCCCTTCAAGGTCACAAATGCAACCAAAGCCTGCCCCTTGATTTCATCGGGACGTCCCACGACAGCTGCTTCCGCCACTTTGGGATGACTGACCAGCGCACTCTCGACTTCGGCTGTTCCGATACGATGACCGGATACATTCAAAACATCGTCAATGCGACCAACGATCCAGAAGTAGCCATCCTTGTCCTGACGGCATCCGTCCCCGGTGAAGTAACTGCCTTTGACTTCGCTCCAATACGTTTCAACAAAGCGTTTCTGGTCACCCCAGATACCACGCAACATGCTGGGCCAGGGTTGGCGGACCACCAGTTTGCCGCCTGTGTTCTTAGGCACGGCATTTCCGTTATCATCGACCACTTCGGGTTTGATACCGAAAAACGGCAAAGTCGCCGTTCCGGGTTTGGTCGGGGTAGCTCCGGGCAAGGGAGTAATCATGATGCCACCTGTCTCCGTTTGCCACCAGGTATCGACGATGGGACAACGTTCACCCCCAATGACACGGTGATACCACATCCAGGCTTCCGGATTGATGGGTTCGCCCACCGTTCCCAACAAACGCAGGGAACTCAAATCATGCTTGGCGGGCCATTCCTCACCCCATTTCATGAACGCGCGAATGGCAGTTGGGGCGGTATAAAGGATCGAAACTTTATGTTTCTCGATAATATCCCAGAAGCGATCCGGAGCCGGATGATTGGGAGCGCCTTCATACATCATCAAAGTGGCACCATTGGCCAATGGACCGTAAACGATATAACTGTGCCCGGTGATCCAGCCAATATCGGCGGTGCACCAGTAAACATCCTTGTCCTTGAGATCGAAGACGTATTTGGAAGTCAGTTTCGCACCTAAAAGATATCCGGCGGTGGTGTGAAGGATGCCTTTGGGCTTTCCTGTGGAACCACTGGTATAAAGGATGAACAAGGGGTGTTCACTATCCAGCTTTGCAATCCGTGGAAGCGGTGGCTTGTTCTTCGTGCCACCAGAAATCACGTCCTTTTTTCATGGTCACCTTGTTTTCACAACGGCGAAGAACGATGACCGATTCGATGGATTTGGTGATGAAGCGCCCATTCACCTTGATCTTGAGGGCATTGTCGACGTTTTCCTTCAAAGGCACCACGCCACCACGACGGTAACCGCCATCTGCGGTAATGACCATTTTGGCTTGGGAATCCTGGATGCGATCAGCAACCGACTGAGCGCTGAACCCGCCGAAAACAACTGAGTGAATCGCCCCGATGCGTGTGCAGGCCAGCATGGCAACAGCTGCTTCCGGCACCATGGGCATATAAATCAGAATGACATCACCCTTTTTGATGCCACGATTCTTGAGGACATTGGCAAACTGACACACCTCCCGGTGCAACTGACGGTAAGTCAGCGTGCGTTCCTCACCTGGTTTACCAGGTTCGGCTGGCTCCCCTTCCCAGATGATGGCCGCCTGATTGGCCTTTTCAGAATCCAGGAATCGATCCACACAGTTCACGCTGACATTGGTCTGCCCGCCGACGAACCATTTTGCATTGGGGGCTTTCCATTGCAGCACCTTTTTCCATGGCTTGAACCACACCAATTCCTTCTCGGCCTGCTCGCTCCAGAAAGCTTCGGGTTGCTCGATGGAACGCTTGTACATTTTCTTGTATTGCGCCATCGATCCGATGTGGGCCTGCTGGGAAAACTCCTTGGAAGGTTTAAAGACACGATCCTCGCGCAACATCGATTCGATGTTCGTCGCGCCGGCACGTTTACTGGTAGCTTTTTTCTTACTCATGATGTTCAGATGGAAATCGTCCACCCATCATAAAACCTGCGCCACAACCGTCAATCCTGAAGCCATCGAAGTTGCGATGAAGCACGGAATCGGAGCGCGATAGGCCTTATTCCTGTGGTTTCACTTTTTTAAGGTGCGGCGCTCGGATGGCGATCAGTATGAAGGCTGCGATGGCCAGGATCATTCCGAAGCCGAAGATGGGTTGCAGAGAGTTGTTCGCGGATGCCGACAGACGCCCAGCGATCCAGTTGGTCATCATCGGGCC
>JAQCFT010000241.1 GCA_027619545.1 Verrucomicrobiota bacterium
TGAATCATCTCGTCATTGTAATTCAGCTCAAACCGTTCAAATTCAGCGTTCAACGGTAATGCAAGCAATGACAAAAACAGAACCAAGATTTACCTCATACTCATACGCAGGGACAGGGTAATTTCGTGGAGCGAAAAATCAAGCAAGAGTGGAGGAAGTTTTGAATGATGATAGATGCAAGATCTGTCAGCCTGGACGCATCCATCAAACCAGTTCCTGCCCCCCGCCGTCGGCACCTCCGCCATCGAGGTCGATGAGGATTTCGCGTGGTTCGGCCCCCTTGCCCGGCCCGACGATGCCGCGGCGTTCAAGTTCATCCATGATGCGTGCCGCCCGGGTGTAACCCAACCGCAATCGGCGTTGCATCAAAGAGACGCTGGCGCGTTGCTCGGATCGAATGACGTCGATGCATTTTTCGATAAGTTCCTCATCTTCGTTACATTCGCTTTCTTCGGATGAAACTGTCTGTTTACTGAGTTTCTCATGGATTTCCATTTCGTAGTTGGGTTTGCCCTGAATGGCGATGTGGTCCACTACTTTCTGGATTTCCTGATCAGTGATGAGTACCCCTTGGGCACGGATGAGTTTCGCTGATCCGGGTGGCAGGTAGAGCATATCACCCTTACCTAGCAACTTGTCCGCTCCCATGGAATCCAGAATCGTACGAGAATCGATCTTGGATGCCACCTGGAAGGCGATGCGCGCAGGAATATTTGCTTTGATGACACCAGTAATGACATCAACACTGGGACGTTGAGTTGCCACGATACAGTGAATTCCAGCGGCCCGGGCCATTTGAGTGATGCGGGCGATGGCCATTTCCACGTCAGCAGGAGCCACCAGCATCAGATCCGCCAGCTCATCAATCACCACCACGATGTAACTCAGCTTCTCGGGAATCACGATGTCCTCTTCGCGTGGTACCGCGATTTCCTCGTCGATTTCCACCGCAAATCCTTCGACATTGCCATCATCACCGACAGGTTGATTCAAAGGCAATTCCTGCTGTTCTTTCTTCGGTTCGTCTTTGGGACGGCTATTGAAGCTGGCAATATTTCGCACACCCACTTTTGCAAAGATTTGATAGCGTTTTTCCATCTCGGAAACCACCCATCGCAAGGCCAACACCACCTTTTTCGGGTCGGTCACCACCGGCACCACAAGATGGGGCAGGACATTGTATTGCTGCAATTCGACCACTTTGGGATCGATCATCACCAGGCGAAGTTCCTCGGGTGAAAACCGGTAAAGCAGGGAAGCAATGATGGCATTGATGCACACTGATTTCCCTGAACCCGTGGAACCAGCAATCAGCAAGTGAGGCATATCGGCAAGATCAGCCACAATGGGTTTGCCATAAACATCCTTGCCCAGCACCACTGGAATTCGAGCCTTGGAGTGATCCCATTCGTCCGATTCCAGCAGGTCACGCATGATGACCTTGGTTTTGACCGCATTGGGCACTTCCACCCCCACCGAACTTTTACCCGGAATGGGAGCAAGGATGTTGATGCGCTCCGCCTTGAGGGCTGCGGTGATGTTGTTACTGAGATTGGCGATCTTCTCCAGCTTGATTCCTGGAGCCGGGTGCAATTCGTAACGGGTAATCGTGGGACCTTTGGTGATGTCTCCCAATGAAACTTCGATTCCGAATTGCCCGAGCGTATTCTGCATCAAACGTGCATTGGCGACCAGTTCTTCCTTTGAATCGGTGGGCTTCAGGTTTTTATCCGGTTCATTGAGGAATTTAACTGTGGGCAAATGATAATCTCCGATCACCGGAGGAACGGCAACGCGGATGGGCTGCTTCTTCTTGGACGGACGCCGGTAGGGCTGTGAAACGGCCTTGGGAGCGGAAGGCGGGTTGGACGGATTATCCTGATCGTCGGAACTGGATGCGGGAATCTCCTCTCCAATTCCTTCATCTTCCACGGTGCTCGATTTGCCCAGAATGTCCTCGGTGGTTGCACCTTTGACCTCGCCGGCATGTATCACATCCCCCACATGCATCAGGGCGGGGTCTTTATCCTTTTCTCTGGACTTCTTGCCAGGTTTAGCCGGCATTTCATTCCCGTTGGAAATACTCAAGTCACGAACGGTTGGCTCAGGAACGGGCAATCCGTCCACACCCAAACCAGATTTGGCGGCTTCTTCCTGCAGTTCCCTGGCTTGCTTAGCCAGCGCCCGGGCTTTGCGATGCAGGGTACGCTCTTCCACGGAAATATCGGGATCCAAACGATCCCGCCTGTCCTTGTAGCGTTCCCACAACTCATGCAACCAGGCACTAACATCAAAGTTGGTAATCGCCACCAGGCTGACCAGGTAGAAGGTAAAGTAGATGATGATCGCCCCGGTGCGGTTGAAGAAAAACACGATCATTTTGTCGTTCAGGATTTGACCGATCAAGCCCCCGGCCGAATGGGATCCAATGGTCTGTGTCAGCTTCCCCAGCGATGCATCAAAGAGATCCAGCATGCCCATGCAGGAGATGATCAGTCCAGTCGCGGCTGATCGAGCGCGCCAGGAGTGCATCAGATACATGAGAATCGGAACAAAATGAGCAAGGCCAAAGCCCAGCAACAACACGGGGATCAGGAACGCGGCGGCTCCGAACACAAAGAACAGACCGTAACCCATGTACGCACCAAATCGCCCGATCCAATTCTCAGGAATCGGATTGGGCGGAGCAGCATGCTGCGGCAAGTCAGCGGGTTCGTAGGAAATCAGGGCAACCAGAAGCAACAATCCCAAACTGATGAACAGCAGGCCCAGAACATCTCCCCAACCGCGGTGACTTGTCTGCTGCTTACTCGATCTCTTTTTCGCAGACTTTTTGCGAGGCATGGCGGGAGCCTAATCAAGGCTCGAGGATTGAACAAATGAAATTTAGATCGAATTCGGAACGTGACTTGATCGTCGATGTATGACAGAACGAAATTCGCCCTGATTGCTATGAAACGAATGCTACAATACCTTTTGGCCGCTTGGATGGTTTGCAGTTTGACCGCTCGAATGGATGCCGCGGATGCTGATCAAGCGGTCATCGAAACCACCCTGGGAACTGTCACTATTGAATTCTGGAGCGATGTAGCCCCCAAATCCGTGGCGAATTTCAAACAACTGGCGAAAAAAGGATTTTATAACGGCACCGTCTTTCACCGCATCATCCCTGGCTTCCTTGCTCAAGCCGGGGATCCGCTCACCAAGGACCCATCCAAGGAAAATCAGTGGGGAAAAGGTGGCCCAGACGTTGCCATAGACGCTGAATTCAACGGTCGCGCCCATCAGTTCGGGGTGATATCCATGGCTCCGTATAAAGCACCAAACAAATCGGGAAGCCAGTTTTTCTTTTGCCTGGGAAACGCCCCTCAACTCGACGGCAAATGCTCACCTTTCGGTAAAGTTATTTCAGGACAGGACGTGCTAAATAAACTCGGCGAAGTGGCCGTAAAAGCCGCTGCCAACGGTGAACGCAGCAAACCGGGAGAACGAATAGAAATAAAAAGCATCAAAATCCAGACTACTGAATGAATCAATGAAACCCCACCTCCGATCTTGCTTTAGAAAAGTAAAAATATAGGATCGCTTCCGATGAATTCCCCTGATGGACTTGAAGATAGACTCAAGGGCATACTCGAGGCAGGACGCCAATATTTCAATATGGAGGCGGCGATCGTCAGCAAAGTAGCCGGAGAAAGCTATAAAATCGTTATTGGAATCACTCGATTGCCGTTCTTCAAGACCGGCGATGTTTTTCGACTTTCAGAAACTTACTGTCGTGAAGTAATCCGCACGCGATCTACCGTTTACTATAATCAGGTCGGGTTAATTGGCATCATGAGACTTCACCCGGCCTATCGCTCACTTCATTTGGAATCCTACATTGGCACGCCCCTTACAGTAGATGGCCGACTTTGGGGGACTCTGAACTTTTCTTCAATTGAAGCGAGAGAGATACACTTTACCGATAAAGACATTGATTTCATTGAGACTTTAGCCATTAAAACTTCCAGAATCCTCAAAGATTTAAATCAAGACTCGTTCACAAGACCGGGAACACCCAACTAATCCAGAAGAGGCGCAAACCAACATAGAACGCCATTATCGGGGCAAGTTCCTGCTTGAGCCCTCTTAAAGTTCCCAGAGCATTGGAGCTGTTTCCACGCCGCAATTGGCAAAAATTTGAACTGCTCCATCCAGAAGCGACTGGGTAAATCAGACCCAAGGAACAAAAGGCGCGTTGCCAAAGGTCACCAAAGGAAACTGGTCTGAGTATCCAAAACCTCTTCCCCGCGCAAGAGCGTCACGCGCCAGGCAATCATTTGAGCCTCTGGATCATAAACTTTCTTGTCGAGAGTAACTCTCGTCCAAGTCCGTTTTCCCCATCTGGGTTTCTTCAGCGGAGCTGTCGCTTTGATGGTCTCTATGGAATCACCTTTCCCAAACCTCGCCTCCACACGAACTTCCACGTCCTTGCCATCAATTTCACGCAGACGCAAGTGAACATCAAAGCGCATGGTCGAGACTTCATCGGGATGGTCTTTCAAATAAGCCTGATAGGCATCCCGCTCGAACAAGCTGGGCGAAACCGCATGCAAACCATTGATATCCAACCGATAAGGTAACACTTTCAACACACTGACAGGCGCTGCCTGCTCTTCTGCAGAAAGGAATAAACACCCCGTCGCAATCAACCAAAGGCAGCATGTCTGTAGAAATCTCACCACGCAACACTATCGAAATCCAATGTGGATGACAACTTCGAATCCGCTGCGTTTTTTTTCAACTTCCGGTCTCAGGTAAAATTTGATTTCAGCATTGAACGCGATTAGACTGATCACTGTCACATAATCGTGACATCCGCCATGGGCCACGCGTTGCGTGAAGCCCGGAAACGGCGGATAAAAGATGTTTAACCAAAGATATACAATAAGTTATGGTAAAACCTGACTCTCATCTGTCTGAACTGGTTCACAATAATAAACATCCATTCCGACAAGTCGAAAACAGACCGGACAAACCCCATAAACACCGTTACGAACGCAGGAAAGTAAGAGAAATCATGCGAATGAACGAATGGGAAGACGACACGTCGACGTAAACCTTTCCATCAAAGCCAAAAAGGCCGCCATCCAGGCGGCCTTTTTTGTGATGTACTTTTCAAGGTTGCCCAACCGTTTAGTGGTCGTGGTCATGGTCATGGTCATGAACCTCTTCGGTATCGCTTCCATGATGATGATCATGGCCGCTGTTTTCGAATTTCCCAATCACAACGGCAAAAAGCAGACCAACAGCCAAAGCTGCGGTCAATTTGATGCGATCATGCTTGTGAAACTGCAATTCAGGCAAGAGATCAATCGAAGCAATACACAGGAAGGTCCCTGCGGCAAAGGCCAGGGCGTTACCCAGCACCTGATGATTACCGCCTGAAATCCAATGAAAGCCCGTCAAGAAAAGAGCCACCCCAAGGGGAATGATGAGAGCAAAGATGGCATTGACCAAGTGCCGTTGCTTACGCGACCAGCCTCCGGAGGACATCAAGGTCCCAATCGTCCAGGCATCAAAGGGTTTATGCAGGACGATCACCAAAAAAGTTCCAAACCCAGCCCAATAGACTGCCCCGTCAGCGTGCTGCATATCCGTCTGAATACTGGCGGCAAGCACCATGCCATTAATTAACGTGTGCAGAGCCAAACCCAACCCAGCCCCCAGCCAGGACCAACGTTTCCCGATTTGCTTTTCCAGAAACGCCTCGCCGACAGGTTCGCCGTGATGATGATGCCCGTCACATGCGTGATCAGATGCGTCGACAGCGTGTTTCTTGGTTTTGGCATCGGTATCCATCGGCAGATCATGCATGTGATGATGAAAAAACCGCTGGATCAGGAATGTGAACAAAAAACCGACCAACAACCACTGCATGGCACGGTCAATAGAGCCGATCTCAAAGAATGCGTGGGGCAACAAATGGAGCAGTCCCACACCCAGCATGAGTCCGGAAATAAAGCTGGAAGCGATCTCCAGACGGGTATGGGTCAGGCGAACCATCAATGGAATCCAACCACCAGCCAGCGAAGCAAGCAGGATAAAGACGCAATAAGTTACTAGTATACCAGTGGTTGTCATGACGCTTGGGTTTGTAGATGAAAAGGGTGTGAGAAAGCAATACCTGACTCACACCCGAAATTTAATCCATCATCAGGCCGGCAACTTCACCTATGAGGCTCAGAAACAGCCGAATATTTCCGATGAAACCAATATTTTCCGTAATCCGCAAAAGGTTAACTCGGAAAAGTGGTATTATTTCAATAGATGCGATTCAGGTTTCACCCCTTTGACAAATCCATTAAAGCCAAACGGTGTGGGATTGAATTCCCCCACAAGTTCGACATCGCTTTCTTCCGGAATGGAATGCTCCATCCCCAGCCCCCAGTAACAAGCGTTGACCAGCAGCCGTCTCAGTCCGGAGCTTTCCAGATCAGTAGCTGCTCCCATGGTAGTACAAAAGATACGATTGGATTTTCCATTGTCTCGCGTATGTTCGCGCACCCAAGCCACCGGCATCAGCGGTTTTTCATAGTTCGGCAGGGAGTCGGGCTTCATGCCACTCAGGGTCAATCCATGCACCAAAACGGAAATATCGCTGGGCAAATGGGCAACTCCATAAACATCTGTAGGGCCCCATATATCCCTTACTCCTTTGAGGATCGGATGCTCCATGTGACGTCCTTCAATGACCCCTCGCGTACTTTCCACTCCATGGTGCCCATGGTGATTCACCCATGTATCCCCCAGCACCTGCTGCCCGAATCCACCGGGCCAATCGCTGCTCTGCCAGTGATAATGAGCATATTTGCTGTCCTTGTTGCGTGAGTATGAGAAAGCATGAGTCGATGTCCTTAACCCGATAATCGGTTTGCCAGCCTCGAAATGATCGGCAAAGTACTTCATCTGATCGTCGGGCAATTCACGAAAGCGCGTGAACAAAACCACAAGATCGGCATCTTTTACAAAATGCATCCCTTTGATATTCGTCTGATTGTTGGGATCAATCGTGCCGGTCGCATCATCCATGGCAAACAACACCGTGCAATCAAAACCATGCCGAAACGACAGGATCTTGGCCATCTGCGGCATTCCCTCCTCGGACCGATATTCTTCATCACCGGTAATGAAAACGATATGCTTCCCCTTCCCCGGCCCCTCCTTGCCCTCAAACTTGATCCAACCCTCCGCCGAGGCATTGATCTGCGACCATACCCCCAGACAAATTGCCAACCTGAACAAGGCGGTTCCTACATTCCCAGACATGATTAATGTGTATACCAGATTCATAGAAACCAAGGTTGTAACCGAGAATCCAGAGAATGACAATCCGTTTCAAAACGACCTGGCTTCCGTGAAAATGAACCCCATCTATTCTCAAGTCCCTGCGTCTACCAGTTCAAAACGGTGGGACGATTCATCCCATTGGAAAGCTTTCCAGTGTTTCAAACGACCTTCAATGACCGATAAAACGAGGTAGGTGACTTCGGGAAACTTGGGGTGATCATCCCACATCGCATGCCGAATGTCTTCATCCGAGAAATAGGCCGGAGCATCCACGTGGGAATGATAGAGGATGGCCAATCGAGCTTCCTTACGGTTGATCCTCCCTTGAATCGCCATCCATTCTGCGGGATCGATCACGAAAGCAGTATCTGCCTTGCGGGGGAAAAAAGCGGGAACCTGGGCGTGCATGTCGTTCTGGATGTTACGGCAGG
>JAQCFT010000242.1 GCA_027619545.1 Verrucomicrobiota bacterium
TGGGAGGAGATTGAACTGGTTTAATCTCTGATGATTTGCAGATGACCAATGTCTCCTCAGAGTCGATGACAAATCCATGGTTTGTCAAACGATCGACCAGGTCCTTTGGTTGATCATGGTTGTAAACATACCACTCGCAGCTGTGGCCAAGTTTTTGGAAGTAATCCTGGTGAATTTTAATTTCCCGATCAGCGTTGTTTTCGTCGAGATCGCTCCACACAATAAAGTTTTCGGAAGGGGATGCGCTCGGTCCCGTTACACGGGTGACCCGGTCCAGGCACTCCACTTGACGACCCACACATCGGCAGTCACGCCGCACATGTTGGTCGAACAGCTTGAACAGAGTTTCATCATCTATGGACATACTTCGACATCCTACCCAGAGCTTCCTCCATTCCAAGCGCTATTTGGAGTGCGGTATTTGCCCCAATCAACAAGTGGGACGCTACTTTTGAATGAGATCAATGGCAGCCTTGGCCAGTGCGTCGCCGATGAGGAAATAACTTTCCGCGTTGCCATACCAGTGGTGACCGTGGGTGACATTGGGTGATCGTTCCTTTGGACGGGCAAAGGCAGTGGTTTCTACGAAAGCGGCGTATTCCATGCGTGCCGTTCCTTCGCGTTGGGCTTTGCGGAATTCAGTCATGTTGCTTTCTTTTGTGGCGGGGCCACCGTTTCCAAGTTCGCCGACTATGAAAGGCAGTTGAGGGGCGTTGAATTCCTTTCGCACATCTTTTGCGAGATTCACGAGATTGCTCGCATATTCAGGAATGGCAGGTTTTGTCACCATGTCATTCCATCCCTGCATCCAGACGAAGCCCGCCAGTTCGTAAGGAACTTGCCCAAGGCCATCAAGGGCTGCGTGGATCTCTTCGATCATCTGCGTATAATAAGGGCCAACCTGGCCGCCTGAGCTCGGTGGTCGAAAATCAACGTGGAGACTTTTGCCTCCCCATGCCGTTTTAATCAGAAATACCGGTTCCTCGAAATAGTCGCCAACCACGTGTCCAAATTGAAGTTCCGGGCCGATATGGCTGCTGCCACCGTAGCCTGTGTAGCCAACTGTCAGGTTACCTTTCCGATGTTCGTCTTTGGATTTGTATGATATCTGGACATCCTTTCGCTCAACCCAGTTTCCATGTTCATCTTTAAGGTGTTTCATTTTAAGGGCACTTTCGGAATGTTTCATTGACCATTCCAGATTGCCTTTACCTTCATTGTAATACTGAGGGTGATCCATGGACACCACGCCTTGACCTTGCATGTTTGATTGGCCTGCGAGGATAAAGACTTTGGTGGGAACGTGTTCTGTTGGTTTTTCGGGTGGCGTCACTGAAGTCGAAGCTTTCCCGGATGCGAAAGGTTTCGATTCCTTGGGCGCGGTTTGAGGTCGAAGGCGCAAAGTGACCTGAGTGCCGATCCCGGGGAGTTTGCTGCCAGCAAGGCTCCAGTTCAAAGCAGCGTTGTCGTGGCTGCGGATATCGGGAAGACAAAGAACTTCATCACCGAACGTTGTGATCGACATGACGTTTCCGCTTCGGTCGGCAAGGTATTGTGGAGCCCCTCCTTCCTTGTCAGGAATCAACTCAGAACCCGCAAAAAGGAATGTGTGGGTTGGAAATGTCTCCCCATCCTCATTCACCATGAATTCCCTGATGGGTTTCTCAAACGACTTGCCGGACTTCTCATCTTTGGAGACAAGGAACACATCCACTTTACCTCCTGACGGAGGTACGGGCACCCACATGGTTCCCGAATTTCCGATGGATTTGCTATGAGCTGGGCGCCCTGCTTCAGCGCCCAATAGAAGCAATGCCGCATGGATGTCCCTGGCGGTGGCTTCGACGGCAACAATGGACTCATGTTCCTTGGTGCCTTTGGTGCAGGCAACCAACTCGAGCATCCCTTCCTCAAGGCAGATGCGTGCATCAATGTCCACATACCATTCGGTGGTATTGATACTCAAGCCTTGCAGATTGAGGGCTTTGTTCGGGGCTTCCTCTCGAGGTTTTAGAGTTTCCTTACCCCCAACTGCCCCGTCAGCATTGATGGGTGAGCATCCCCAAACAATCGCCGCCAGGAACCATAACGCTAAGTGACAATAAGATCTCATGATCAATTGGTTTTCATGCCATTATTATTTTTTGCGAGGCATTCCTCAAACACGAAAAGATCGCCATGATTCGAAGCTTAAAACACATGTGCGGCAGTATCAAATGCAATTCCCATGGCTGTCAGAAATCCGGTATCTCTTCATGATAGAAGGCTATGCCGGTTACAACGGCGAAGTCCGGGCCCGGGCTGATCACATCCAGTAAATGAAGGCCGGCGAAAATGTAAACACCAGTAATGGACTCTCACTCGCCGGTGCACAAGTTCCATCCAGTCCTAAAGAGTCTGGATGTGGGGTCAATCAATATTCAGACTATTTTAACCAGTTGTTAAGCAGTGATGGCAGCACGTTCGTTTCCTTCTGAATTCGTTTTTTCCAGGAAGTAATCGTAGTCGCCCGCATATGAAGTGACAGTGCCCTTGTTGACATGTAATACTTTGGTGGCGAGCTTGCGGATGAAGTGGACATCATGGGAGATGAACACCAATGATCCTTCATATCGCTCAAGTGCAATAATGAGTGACTCAACGGTCAGGATGTCAAGGTGGGTGGTCGGTTCGTCCATGAGCAGGAGATTCGGGGGATCTACCAAAAACTTCACGAGGTTGAGCCGACTTTTTTCACCTCCGCTCAGCACGGTCGTTTTCTTATAAATCTCTTCCTTGCGAAACATGAATGAACCCAGGATGCCGCGTGCTTCATCCTCGCGAATTTCCGGGGCAGCCTTCATGACTTCGTCGATTACCGTGTTATTCGGATCCAATGATGCGGCGCGGTGCTGACTGAAGTAACCGAGTCGACAGTTGTGTCCTTCGGTTCGTTTGCCTTTTTGGAATTTCAATTCTCCTGCTAGAATTTTGAGAAGGGTTGATTTTCCAGCCCCATTCGGGCCGACGAGCACCGTGCGATCGCCCCGCTGGACATCCAGGTCGAGCCCTTCATAAACCTTGTTGTCTCCGTAAGCCATGTGAATGCCTTCCAGTGAAATGGATCGTTGACCGCCACGCACCGGGGAAGGGAATCTGAAGGGGTAAGGTTTGCGGGGGGGGACGGGCTTTTTGAGCATCACCATTTTGTCCAGCATCTTGAGTCGGCTCTGTGCCTGCGCGGCCTTGGAGCTTACATTACGGAATTTGCTGACGAAATCCTTGATCTCCGCAATTTCCTTTTGCTGGTTTTTGTAGGCCGCAGAATCCCGAACAAACGCTTCCTGCTTCTGAATTTCGTATTCCGAATAGTTGCCTTTCCAGGCGAGAAGTTTCTTGTCCGAGAACTCGAAAACTTTTTGCACGATGTCATCCATGAACTGGCGATCATGGGAGATCAACAGTACGGCACATTGCTGATTCTTCAGGTGATTTTGAAACCAAAGCAAGGCACTCAGATCAAGATGATTGGTCGGTTCGTCCAGCATGAGCAAATCGGGTTCCATGGCCAGCAAACGGGCAAGATGCGCACGCATGACCCATCCGCCGCTCAATTCAGCAGCCGGACGCGTAAAATGGTCTTCTGAAAAACCCAGTCCATGCAACATTTTCTTGGCCTTGGCTTCGAACTGTGGATCGTTCAGAGCGTCAAATTTTGCCTGTGCCTCATAGTATTCGATGCATTCACAGGTGCCCGCTTCCTCCAGTTTACGAAGCTTTTCTTCCAACTCCGGGATGGCGCCAGCCCGGCCGGTGGCTACTTCCAACACGGTCTCATTGCCGAGTGCTTCTCCTTCCTGCGGGAGGTAGCCGACGGTCGTCCATTCGTCCCGGTTGATTTCGCCTGAATCGGCCGTGTCCTCACCCAGGATGAGGGAGAAAAGGGTGGTCTTGCCGGAGCCGTTGGGGCCGACCAAGGCCACTCGATCGCCGTAGTTTATGGTCATGGATACGTCCTCGAACAAGGGCGTCCCTGAAAATGCTTTTGCTAGGTTACGAATTGTTAACATGGATCAAAATGACAACTTACGCAGGCACAGACGCTGCGGCCTTTCTTAAGGAAAGGGAAGTCGAGACAAAAGGGATTGTTCAATCGGGTCAATAAAAAAGGGTTGAGGCTGGCCTTCAATTTTCTTGGTCAGGAACGCCGCAAGGGGAGTCAATATTTGTTAAAGACGATCCTTATCCCCCGGAAAAACGCCTGAGCATGGGATTTTTCCGTATTTCCTGATGTGACTGTCGTCGTTCATGTGGCGCAGTCCATGAACTCGAGCTTTTGAGACAGTGAGAGACGGTCGGCAGGATTCTTGGGGAACCGTGTTGCGTCAGGTTGTGTGATTTCCTTGGTCACGGCTGGTGTTTCAAGTCGGGATCATGTCCGCTTACTCGGGGCCTGATGCCTCCCGCACGACTCTAAATCCGGTGTAGATCGAAGCATCACCGGACTCGGCATAGGTGCGTATCGTTGAACGCACGGCCGCCGGCGCACAGGTCCATGCGCCTCCTCGCAAGACACGCCAATCACCAAACGCGTGTTGATCCGTTTTATCTTCAAACAAGGGATCAGTTAGGAGGACTTGATCCCTCTCCTGTCTTGGAATTCCATCATAAATGCGTTCGTATACATCCTCTGACCACCGATCCTGACACCACTCCCAAACATTTCCATGCATATCATGAATACCCCAGGCATTGGGTTTGAATTTTCCCGCCAGAGCTGTGAAAACATATCCGTTCATTATCAACTAAAAAGGCTTCCCCGGAAAAAAGCCGTGCCCCAAATCCCTTAACTGTTGACTTTCAGATGTCTATTTTTCATGATTTCCCTATGATTTCACTATGCAGATCATTCCTTATATTCAATCTTCTTATCTGCCCCTTTCTCGTTCACGCACAGGTAAAGCTTAATAGATCCTGGGTATCGCTTGTTGAAGGAAGTAAGGAGGGTGACATGATTTTGGCAACTGTCGTCCAAGGAGATGAACAACTCACCAGTATTGAGTGCAAGGTTCCAGGTTTTTGGCTTGTAGCCGTGCCGTATGCTGGTGGGGTTTATACCAAGGTGGAGTTACCCGAAATCAAAGTTGGAGGTTTGGGGTATCCTGGGCCCAACGGCGAGGGAGGTTGGTATGATTTTCCTGTAGAAAGTGGTCAACCTGCTATGGGGCAGCTTGAGGACATGCTGGTTAGCTCCATTGTGCAGTCGCGCATTTCCGAAGAAACCTATCAGCAACTTGAGAAGAATCAGACCAAGAGTCTAACGGTTCCCGAAATGGAAAGACTTGGCATTGATCCAACGGGAGCCAGGCCAGGAATTCCAATGCTGCGCGGCTTGGTCTATGCTTCCAAGAACAATACCAAGGAGGACATTGGTATTGAGTTAGTTAATGTTAAGCGAGCCAATGTGACCTTAGAAAACCCTCTGGTTCCTGCTGGATATGCTGGCATTGATGAGCCCGGGTATAATGCTGCAGAGTTTGTGGATCAAGAGTTTTACAGTTCCTTTAAAGGGAGGTACTCAGCAGACGGTATTCAAATCACAATGCCAGAAACTGCGGGAGCCCTGTCGGTATCTGAGATACAAGTTCCGCTCTTGGAGGTGAACAGTTCCAATGAGATTTCAGTCGCGGCCTCATTTATTTTCAATATCAAGCATCTGAAGGGAACCTTGGATTATGACTGCGATAACATTGATTGGGATTCATGGGTGTTCAAGGTTTTGGGAATCAATGGTGATTCGATTCGGAAAGCTCTTACAAAAAGGGGTATAGCCATACAAGCCTCGCGTAGTGCGCACTACCTGATTCTGGCACCCCGAGGATACCGTGATGAACTAACTGAGTTTGCTTTATGGAAGCGAAGCAAGGGGCTGAATGTGGACTTCGCCTATGTGGGTTCGGAGGCAACCGATGATGTGGCAGCCGATCGGGCAGCTATCGACGATTATATCGAGAACTACTGGAGGGAGAACTATTGCCATGGCGTTTACGTGTTATTAGTGGGCGATATTGATTTAATTCCGTCAGGTCGCTCGGCACGTATTGAGTTAGGGCCAGATGGTGATGACTCGGATTCGGATCATGTGTATGAAGTGATTGGATCAGGTCGGTATCCGAGTGTTTATGTGGGCAGGTTTTCGATCAACAGCGAATCGGAGCTGATCAACCAATTGGCTAAGACACTCAAGTATGAGAGGAGCCCTGTTCCTGGTGATTGGCCTCAAGGAGCTGTGCTGGCAGCCAATAGCGAAAATTTCCCGGGCAAATACGCAGGAGCAGTCAATGAGATTGCCTCCACCAGCTACAGTGAAACTATCAACTTTGATGTGTTGCATGCCGGAGTGGCAAGTCCTACTGAGGTGGGGGCGGTTAACCAGGATGTTATAGATTTGATCGACAAGGGTAGGGGACATGTTCTTTACCGTGGTCATGGTAGTAACAGCGCTTGGGTAAGTGGTTGGGATGCCACCAACGACAATTTCGGGTTGACCGAAATAAATACCCTTTCCAACAGCATCAACCCTATTGTGTATTCGATTTCCTGTCAGAATGGGATGTTGAGGCAAAGTGACACGGTATCCGAAAATTGGATGTTGGCACAACAAACCGGAGCTGTAGCCCATTTTGGAGCATCAGCTAATTCTTATACTTCGGAAAACCATGAGCGAGCCAAAGGTATTTTCAGAGCTCTATTTGTCGATGGATATACGCGACTGGCCCCAGCACTTGGTAGGGCTGAATATCGTTCGATGCTAGCCCATGGTAGCGGTGATTTGTGGGACAACAACACGTTTGCCTATTTGCTGTTAGGTGATCCGGAGCTGAGTGTTCGAAAGGAACCTGTTCCAGGTATTCGGTGGGACCTGTTCACTGAATTTACAGCGAGTTCTCTTATGGTCAGTGCCAAGACTGGTGATGGAAGCCCAGTTGCAAATGCATTCATCAACTTAGCCTTGGCTGATGGGACATTTGTGAATGGATTTGCCAACCAGAATGGAGAGTTGGTCTTTAGTGGGATTGAGAGCAGTGAATTGCTTTCACTCAATGCCCAGGCAGATGGGTTTGTGCCGGTAATAAGAGAGCAACTAGCTGTCGATACCCAGGCACCCGTCATATCGGTAGCCTCTGAAAAAATCACTTGGGAAGCTGGGGTGCCATTTGAGGTTGCTAAAGCCACTGCCACTGACAACGTTGATGGTGATGTAACAGCCAACATCAAGGTAGACAGCTTCGTTGATGTGGCTTTGCCTGGCGATATGTACCACGTTACTTACACGGTGCAGGATGCTGCAGGGAATATGGCAACCAAACAGGTCTTTGTCAGTGTTGTGGATACGACGGCTCCAATTATCACGATTGCTGAGGAATCACCTTACCTTGTGGAAGCGGGCAGTGAATTCATAGTTCCTGAGGCAACGGCCATTGACCTCATTGATGGTGATGTGACGGCCAATATCAAGGTAGACACCTTCGTTGATGTGGCCTTGCCTGGCGATATGTACCACGTTACTTACACGGTGCAGGATGCTGCAGGGAATGTGGCAACCAAACAGATCTTTGTCAGTGTTGTGGATCGACAACTCCCAGATAGATCCTGGGTATCGCTTGTTGAAGGAAGTAAGGAGGGTGACATGATTTTGGCAACTGTGGTCCAAGGAGATGAACAACTCACCAGTATTGAGTGC
>JAQCFT010000005.1 GCA_027619545.1 Verrucomicrobiota bacterium
AAAGGTCGAGTGAAGGTTCATATTTCATAATTAAATCAGTGCCCGTAGATGCTGTCGGCATGCATCAGTGGTTGCCTGTGAACCCAGAGAGAATAAACCTTTCAACCTTAAGAAGAAGCCAAGAACAATCTTTCCGACAGCGCTGAAGAACCCGTTGTCAGCACTTGGAAGTGGATATCGCGTTGAAACACCTGGATTATCCAGCAAGCCTGAAAAACGAAAAGAGGTCTCGCATATTCGATTGGAAAAAATGGATGACGTTACATTTTTATCGACCCAGTTTCCAACAGAGGTTATGTCATACACCACAATGAATAACGCACCTTTTTCACATCGCGAAAACTCAACCATCCTGATCACAGGAGTCGGCTTGATGGGGCAACACATGGCAAGAACTGCCATCAAATGGCTTGAGCCAAAACAGATCATTTTGGTGGATCATGCGACAGAAATCATGGTCGGAACTGAAAAAACGGCCTTGGTCGATTTTGCTTCGACACTTCAAAGTCTCTCCGGAGGAAAAACCGAGGTCGTGGCGGAAAGTCTGAACATCGCAGATGAAGGAGAGGTGGCGGACCTTTTCAGACGGCGGCAGAGCATCGACTACCTGCAACACACGGCCGGCATCTCTCCCGGTCCGCTCACACCTCCTGAGCAACTGGACAAAGACACGGTAATGAAGGCCTGCGAAGTGAATCTTTGGGGCGCGCACAACCTGCTCAAACAAGCGGTCAATGCAAAAGCCTTCACCCAAAAAGCGCGCGGTGTCCTGATCCTTTCCACATCCGCCACCGTGGGTTCGGAAGGACGCGCAAGCGCGGCCTACGAGGAATCCAAGGGAGGCCTCATGAATTTATTGACCCTCCAGGCACGCCATTTTCTGGAGAAACATTCACTTATACTCAACGGCTTGGCCCCCTCACCGCTGAGAGGTCCGATGGCGGCACAGAACCCGATCTCGGCGGGGCGTCTGCAAGCCGTCGAAGACAGCATGCCCATCGGCGGCCTCACCGCCCCCGAGCACATCACCGCCGCCACCTCTTTTTTCTGGGCGGAACAATGCTGGGCAGTGGGCGAAGTCCTGACCGTGGACGGTGGCTACACCAAGCACCGACCGATTTACGGACCCTTGGCTTGATTTTCATTCGCCTATAGGGCTGACGCTGTTTCATGACAACCGTATGACCGAGTTTGTAAAAACGCGGTCACGGATCCGCTTTCCGATAAGCCTTGTAATGTGTGGAGTTATATGAATATGCTCAGAATGTTCAACAGGAGGAACCCCCATTACCAGTCATGAAACAAATTCATTATTGGACTGTTCACAACAGCAGACTTCACCATCACAAACAGGTCTTTCGTCGACTTGCAAAAACGCTGCCAGCTCTGGTGATGTTACTATGCCTACCGATTCTAGTAACCGCACAATCGCCTGCTGAGCTCACTCTCTCCATACATCTCAGGGAAAATGTAGCCGGACCTTACCCCATCGCCTGGAACAGTGAAATCGGCGAAGAATATGATGTTTTGGCCACGGTTTCATTGAAGAAAACGGCGAAGGTCACATCGTTCTGGAACAGGACGTGAACAATGTGTTGAGAATCCACACATGGCGTCAGGAAGCAGAGGTTGGAGTTCAGAGCATATGTAATCATCGTAAAAACCGGACTTGAGCCAATATGGAATTTGAATCAATATCGGACCCAACCAATGTCATTGAACAGATTTGAGCCAAACCCATATGGAAACAAGCTGCCATGGAATAAATACAGACTTTGCTTCTAGCAGTAGTTCCAACAGAGGCTGGTCCTCTATCCTGAGTGCTGCAACCATGCGGCATGCCATTTCTGTGAAGATAACACGGCTGCTCTTTGTGCTCCTGTGTTCCATCGCGCCAGTCCATGCAGCCGACATTCAGAACATCAGCGAAGAATCCCTCCGGGCGGACGCCAAGAAGACGTTTAAGGAGAAAGTCGGTCCATTCGTTGAACAATACTGCAAAAGATGCCACGGCGGCGGCCGCGCCAAGGCGAACGTCAACCTCGAAGTGGACTTGAAGGAACCTGGCCGAGGCGTTGCGTTTCAGCATTGGAAGAAAGCCGTTGCCAACGTCAAGGTGCATGACATGCCACCAGAGGACGCGGCCAAACAGCCCAGCGACGAAGAGCGTCTTCAATTCATCGAGTGGATCGGTTTTCTCAAATACCTGAGCCCGAAAAATCCCGGTTCATTCGTCATGAGGCGCCTGACACCTGTGGAGTATGGCAACACACTACGCGACCTTTACGGTGTGGACCCATCCATCGCCAGACAGCTTCCGGAGGAAGTTGTCGGAGAGGGGTATCTCAACTCGATCTCTTCAATGCAATCGGAAATATTCCTTGAATTGGCCAACAAAGTGGTCGAGCAGATTGTGGCGCCGGAAGGCAAACCGCCAACAGCTGTGCAAAAAAGGTTATTCGGCGAGGCGCCCACCGAAGGAAGCGACCCTGGGGAAGTCGTGCGTCAGGTTGCGGGTTCTCTGGCCAGAGATGCCTACCGCCGCCCGCCCACCGAAGCGGAACTGGATGTCCTCGTGGACGTTTTCAACCTCGCCCGCGAGGACGGGCTGAACTACAACGCGTCGCTGGCCATGATGCTCAAAGCTGTCCTCGTCTCTCCGCAGTTCCTTTTTATCACACCTTCAACCGAGGTGCCATTGGATGAATCGATCGTTCGTTTGGACGACCACCAGCTTGCCTCGCGACTGTCTTATCTGCTTTGGGCAGCGCCGCCCGACTCCGAGTTGTCCTCTCTCGCCGACAAGGGTGAACTGCACAAACCCGAAACGCTGCGAGACCAGACGGAGCGACTCCTGCTGCATCCTCGAGCGCGGGCTCTGTTCGACGGATTCGGCGCCCAGTGGCTGCGTGTGAACGACCTGGAACGTCAGGTATTCGATCCAGACTTGTTTCCCCATATGACAACTGCCATGAGGGAAGCGATGATGAATGAAGTTCGCCTGTTTTTCGAAAGCATCGTCCGGGAGAACCAACGGATCATTCGGTTTGTGGACAGCGATTACACTTTTCTGAATGAACCGCTCGCGGAGTTGTATGGACTTCAGTCATCGTACATCAAAGGCCCCAACATGCTGAGGGTAAAACTTGAGAACCCCAACCGTGGAGGCATCCTCGGTATGTCGGCCACGCTGGCGGCCACCTCTTTTCCGAACCGGACAAGCCCTGTTCGTCGAGGCGTGTGGGTGCTTGAGCAAATCCTGGGCGAACGCGTCCCACCTCCCCCGCCCGACGTTCCCGAATTGGACGAACAAGAGCAGCAGAGCATAGAAGGATTGACGCTTCGACAAAGGACCGAACTCCACGCCTCCGATCCTGTTTGTGCCAATTGCCACCGGGTGCTGGATCCGATCGGCTTTGGTTTGGAGAACTTCGACGCCATCGGACGCTGGCGTGAGAAGAACAATACCGGGGCAATAATAGACTCGGAAGGAAACCTTCCAACCGGAGAAACCTTCTCCACTCCGGCACAATTAAAACGTCTTCTTGCAAAGCGAGAGGCCGACCTGGCACGCAACCTGACCGAACGACTCATGGCCTACGCCCTCGGTCGACAATTGGAGGGATACGATGAGGTCGTCATCGACCAACTCATGTCACGCATCGCCGAAGAAGGCTACCGTGTAAGGACGATGATCACCGAAGTCATCGCCAGCTATTTATTTACCCACCGCCAAGTCGAAGAATGAACACCACTCACAGCAAGCAAAGCAGAGTCATGAAAACACATCATCACACATCTATGGTGGATCGTCGCAAATTCCTTAAAGGAGTGGGAGTATCCCTCGCGCTGCCTTTTATGGATTCGTTGGCCTCCGCCTCCACGCCTGCCAAACCACCCGTGCGCCTCGCGTTTATGTATATGCCGCACGGGGTCATCATGGATCAGTTCTGGCCCAAGAGTCAGGAAGAATTTCTGAACTCACCACCCCCCATTATCCAGTCACTGAAACCGATCATGGACCAGTGCCTCATGATGAAAGGTATTTCCGGGGTACCGATCACGCCCTTCAACGGTGCCCCGCACGCGCTGGAGTTATCCACTTGGCTCACCGGACGCCTGCCTGACGCCGATTCGCGTGACCGCATCAACATTTCCATTTCCGCCGACCAGATCATGGCCAACTATGTGGGAGCCCAAACGTTGCTCCCTTCGCTTGAACTGGCCACCATGCCGCAGACATGGAAGGAGAATCAGGAAGGCCTGCATGAGGGATATTACAACTACTGCAGTTTCCGTTCACCCACGCGACCCGTGCCGGCGGAAACCGATCCCCGCAATGTGTTGAACCGTCTGTTCGGCAAACAAGGCAGGGAAGGAACGGTTTCCCAGACCAACCCACTGGACCGCAAGATGCTCGACCGAGTGCTGGGCGGCGCTCGCGATCTACGCCGCACCCTGGCCAGAGGAGACCAGCAGAAACTCGACGAATACCTGGACAGTGTGCGATCGGTGGAACGCCGCATCGCCGCCATCGAAACGCGCCAGCAAGAAGCAGCATTCGAGAAAAACGGAGTCAGCCCTGCCAAGCGCCACGCCACCGATTCGGCGCCCATTGAGGTAAAGATTCCCGAGGGCGACAAGCGCAGCGAGTACATGAAGGTCATGTGCGATCTCACGATCCTCGCCTTTCAGACCGACACCACTCGCGTCAGCACCTACATTGGCTCTCGTCCCAACGGCGCATCCTATCCCGAACTGGGCTTCTCCAATCAACACCATTCGCAAACACATTATGGCACCGACCAGGACAAAATCAGCAAGGTGGCGGCCATCAACAAATTCAACGTTGACCAATATGCCTACATGGTTAAGAAGATGCACGCACTCAAGGAAGGCAACGGCACGCTGCTGGACAATTGCATCATGATGTGGGGTTCCGGACTGGAAGACGGCCACAACCATCGTCGGGAAAACCTGCCATTCATCATCGCCGGAAAAGGCGGTGGTTCGATCAACACCGGACGTTTTCTTCCGGACGTAAAAGGCAATCAGGGTGATTTGCTCACCACATTGCTAACGTGTGTCGGAATACCTTTGGATCGTCCCATTGGCATTGCGACCAAACAAATCACTGAAATGAAGGCATGACCAAATACACAAAGATTCATAGGCTTCACAACCGTCATCCTGCTGGACCCCATTGATTCACGGCGCCTGAATAAAAAGTTGCTGCAATGCTTCCGGACCGATGAGTTCATCCGGACACCATGAAACGAGTGCTGTGCGTTTGGACAGATGTTCGGCAACTTCTTTGATGTATTTGATTTCGTTACGGCCACGAAGTTGTATCAGGGTATGGGTCGAGTCACATTTTGAAAAACTCTGGTTGATCACCCATGCGAATGGGTCGATTTGGGCCCGTCTCAAGTCATCCTGCAACATGGCTGCTTCATGCACGGGAGTCGCTTCAGGTAAAGTAACCACGATGACGTGTGTATATCGTGGGTCACGGAGGCGAGGCAGCAAATCCCTTACTTCGCCAGGCATGTCACTTGCCTTCTTGGCGACTTCCCGATGATACGATTCTGTGGCGTCGAGCAGTAGCAATGTATGACCGGTAGGTGCCGTGTCGAGGACGACAAACCCAGTTTCTCCCCGTGCGACGGTGCGGGCGAAAGCTCGAAAAACGGCAATTTCTTCCGTGCAGGGAGAACGAAGATCCTCTTGCAACAACGAAAGCGCGTTTCCGTCCAGGTTCCTTCCTGCCGTTGAGAGCACATAGTCCACATAGGATTGAGTTTCTTTCCGAGGATCAATACGACTGACAGTCAGGCCTTTGAATTCACCGGCAGCATCTTCAATATGCGCCGCCGGATCGGTGGTGCTCAAATGAACCTGATGTCCTCGCCTCGCGAGTTCGATGGCAACCGAAGCTGCAATGGTTGTTTTCCCCACCCCACCTTTCCCCATCGTCATCACGACGCCACGGCCTGATTCTTCAAGTTCGTCAACCACTTCGGTCAAGGATTGAGTCAAGGGCAAGGTCATTTCCATGTCGTTTTGAAAAGACATGCTTTCGCTTGGGCTTGCTTGAGATAAGGCGCGCAGAGCCGCAATGCCCAGCAGGTTGTGGGGCTGAAGCGGCACTTTGGTGATTGCCATGCCGGATAAAAAGACTTTGGCTCCCTCCAAGGCATGCTTGCCACGTTCAAGCAATGCTTTTGCCAGTGGATCGTCACCAGCTTCCTCGAATAGGCCATTCAGTACGAGGCTTTGATTCCGGATGCCGATTTGCGCAAGTTCTTTGCTTGTCCGTTCGGCTTCTGAAAGCGCTGCCTTTTGAGCCCGACTGACCAGGATAAGGGTCGTTCGTTCCCCGTCCGAGAGGGAATGCAGAGCATTTTCATAAATACTGCGCTGCTTCTCCAATCCAGCCAAAGGCCCAAGACATGAATTCCCTGTGGTCGAATCATTCAGGAATCCAGTCCATGCTCCTGGCAGGGTTAAAAGCCTCAATGTATGTCCGGTCGGAGCGGTGTCGAATACAACATGATCATATCCCTCCGTGGCCTTGGGATCTCCAAGAATGCGCGAGAATTCATCGAAGGCGGCGATTTCCATGGTGCATGCCCCGGAAAACTGCTCTTCCATACTTTTGATGACAGACTCGGGCAGTTTGCCCCGGTAAGGGCCAACCATGCGCTCGCGATAGGCGGCAGCCGCTGCGGCCGGATCTACATTCAAGGCATCCAATCCCGTCACTTCGGGCACAGCTGATGGACTGGATGCAAGTGTTACACCCAGCACTTCGTCCAAATTCGAAGCAGGGTCCGTGCTGACTAACAGCACCCTTTTTCCAAGGTCGGCAAGCTGGATGGCACAAGCGCAAGCGATGGACGTTTTTCCCACGCCACCTTTCCCTGTAAAGAACAAAAAAGGGCTCGGTTTTTGAAGTGATTGAAGGAGCGAATGATTGACTGATGCACTCATGAACAACACGAACTCCCCCCACAGCAACTCGATTCCGATGTTGATGTGGATTCGGAAATGTTCAGTTTTAAGAGCTCCGCCAATTCAGAACGCTCGGGATAACGCGATTGAAGCGCAACCTGCCCATTGAACAGGATGACGGGCAAGCAGGCTTCCCCATCACTCACAAGCAAATTGCTGATCGTTTCTTCTTTGACGAAGGCATCTGGATTTTGGGAAAGATTGAAGCGATGCACTGCCACACCATGGGATTTGATCCATTCAATGTCGGCTGCAAACTGAACAAGTTGAGTATCCACATCGGGACCGCAGACTCCGGTGGAGCAGCACATGGCAGGTTCGAAGATTTGTAGGGTTTGAGTGTTCATAAAAAAATTCAACAGTTTTGATGGTTAGCAAGCACGTTTACACAATTCAGACGGATCCACCCGGAGTATTGTTTTGAGATTCCTTTGGTCCTCTAATATCCTGGGATGTTCCTTGAGCGATTGAATCACCCATTCAATGGCTTCGCTTACCTCCAGAGGAGCATTACTTCCTGGCAACTGGTAAAATATCCACCGACCTTCCTTCCGTGATTCCAAAAGCCCGGCTTGAAACAGGATGGAAAGGTGTTTCGAGATGGTGGATGAAGCGAGACCGAGCAACTCCGTTATCTGGCAAACACAAAGCTCACCTTGATGCAAGGCCATCAGCACCCGAACCCGGTTCTCATCCGCGAGCGCCTTGGTGATGTTCATGAAAGATCGCATCATTACAGAATCTATATTTCGCTAAACAACGAAATGACCATACTTTGTCCCGGGGCTATCGTCAATAAGGTGTCTCCAAAAAGTGATTCCACAACAGAACTCCTGTCCCTGTCATCATCCTTCAAGTGAGGAACTGTCTCAGCATTAAATTGGGAATGGATCGACATTTACTTTCACCGTCGGCAATGGCAGGATTGTTCTCATTGTTATTATGAGTTTCAGAAGGAAAAACCGAATACGGACATTCATCATCATGGGTGTCAGTGTTGCTTTTCATGTCTCGTTTTTATCGGGAGGTCTAGGCGCTGTGGAATTCGGACGGGATGTGTTGCCGATATTTTCAGAAAAATGTTTCCAGTGCCACGGTCCGGATGAAAAGAATCGTAAGGCCGATCTGCGTCTGGACACCATGGAAGGAGCAACCAGGGATCTGGGGGGGTATGCTGCGGTGGTCCCTGGTAATCCCGGGCAAAGCACGCTGATCGATCGTATCGAGCATGTTGATCCCGACGAAATCATGCCGCCGCCGGATTCGGAGCTTGTTTTGAATGCGAAGGAAAAGCTCCTCCTTCGCGAATGGATCGAAATGGGGGCTCCATTTGAAGATCACTGGGCCTTTCTCCCTCCACAAAAGTTGACTCTGCCGAATTCAGGACATCCGATGGATGCTATCGTCGCAGCTCGATTGGATCGTGAGGGTTTATCTTTTTCCCCTCCGGCAAGCGCCGGGATACTATGCCGACGTCTCTATCTGGATATCATCGGAATTCCTCCAACTCCCACGGAAGTCGATGCATTTGTGGCGGCAGAGAAGGTAAATCGTGACCAGGCAGTCAAGGACCTCAGCAACCGCTTGCAGAACAGCGCTCAATTTGGCGAACGTTGGGCGCGTCCCTGGTTGGATGTTGCCCGGTATGCGGACAGCAATGGTTTCGAAAAAGATCTGGCCCGCGAACAGTGGGCATGGCGCGATTGGGTGATTCAGGCCATCAATAATGACAAACCTTACAATGCATTCCTGATTGAACAAATCGCCGGCGATCTCTTGCCGGACGCCACACAGGATCAAATCATCGCAACCGGTTTCTTGCGCAACGGGATGGTCAATGAAGAAGGCGCGATTGTGCCGGAGCAATTCCGCATTGAAGGCCTTTTCGATCGCATGGATTGCGTGGGCAAAGCGGTGCTGGGACTTTCATTGCAGTGCGCCCAATGTCATTCCCATAAATTCGACCCCATCACCCAGGACGAATATTATGGCATGTTCGCTTTTCTGAACAATACGCATGAAGCTCAATCCTGGGTTTATTCGAAGAAGCAATTGGACCAGATCCAACACATCCAATCAAAGGTCGAAGATCTGGAGAACAAAATCCGATCGGTGCACCCGGATTGGAAAACAGAAATCACCCATTGGGAAGCATCGCTACAGGCAAATCACCCCAAGTGGCAGACTCTCGATTTTCACGAACACGTCTGGGAAGGCGGTTTGAATCATCCGACCCAACTCCCCGATCACAGCGTATTGGTATTGGGCCACCCCACAGTGGGCGGAAGCATGTATTTGGTTGCCCGTCCTGGTGAAACCACAGTGACAGAGTTAAGACTGGAAGCGTTGCAACATGGCGACCATCCCTTTGGAGGTCCCGGCCGCGGTAGGAAGGGATTGTTCTCGATTGGTGAATTGGAAATCTATCAACGGGCCTCCGCCGAGGCCGATTGGGAAAAAGTGGCATTGAAGGGAGCCCGAGCTGACTTCGCCACCGAAGAACGTGCGATCAGCCATGAAGCGGAAAAGGAAAAACGGTCCCTCATCGGCCCTGCCGCTTTCATGATAGACGGGAATACCAAGACAGGCTGGATGCCCGACAGAGGTCCCGTCTTGCGACATACTGATTCTGTGGCCGTGGTAACCTTGTCGTCCCCACTGAAGCTCACCGCTGAAAGTGAATTGAAGATTCGGTTACAATTACACCAAGGCGAATCAGCAGACGGTCGGGACAATCTGCAATTGGGGCGGGTGCGCTGTTCCATAACGGACACCCCTCCATCCGATGCACCTCTGCCAGATCATGCCGCCTGGCTGGCCATGGAAAAACCAATCGCAGAACGCACCCAAGCTGACTTCCGGGTAATTTTCAGGGCCTGGCGCAATAGTCTGGAGGATTGCTCTGAAATCAATACCGAAATCGTTGCACTGGAACAAAACTATCCCGAAGCGGAAACCAGCGTACTGAGTCTAGCCGAACCTCCGACTGACCTGCAGCGTGTCACCTATTTTCTGGATCGAGGAGGCTGGAACCGCCCACGTCATGTGGTGGAGCCTCATGTTCCGACTGCTTTGCATGCGACCCACAACACGCCAAAAACACGCCTCGACTTCGCCCGTTGGCTCGCCAGCGATGCGTCCCCTCTGACTGCGAGAGTGCAGGTCAACCGAGTTTGGCAATCCATCTTTGGCGTCGGACTGGTGGAAACCGCCGAAGATTTTGGCACCCGAGCGCCACGCCCGGAACATCAGGCGCTGCTCGATTGGCTGGCTGTGGATTTCATGGAAAAGGGATGGAGTCTCAAATCACTGATTCGCACCATCGTTTCAAGTCAGGTTTATCAACAGGATTCCAAATGCCCCCCCGAGCTCGCCGAGCGGGATCCACAGAATCGTTTACTGGCGCGTGGCCCACGCTTTCGAATGGATGCCGAATCCATCCGGGACACGGCACTCTCGATCTCGGGATTGCTGCATGAACGCATCGGTGGAGCGAGCTTTCATCCTCCGGTGCCTCAAAGCATGCTGGACTACAATTATTTCAAAGTGGACTGGCATGAAGCCCAAGCCCCGGAGCGATATCGACGTTCTCTTTACATGTTTCGGAAGCGATCCATGCCCGATCCGGTCTTAACCACTTTTGACGCCCCTAACGGCGATTTCGCCTGCGCAAGACGCATGCGGTCGAACACCCCGTTGGCAGCCTTGACACCGCTCAACGAACCGGTCTTTGTGGAAGCATCGCGCGCATTGTCACTCAGAATTTTGAAAGAAGGCGGAACAACGGATGCATCGCGCGCCGATTACGGATTCCGGCTTTGCACCGGACGTTCGAGCACAGCTTCGGAAAGGGACGCCTTGTTGTCCCTGATTGAGAAGCAACGCTCCCGGCTGGCGGACGGTTGGTTGTCAATAGACCAGATCGGATTCGGCGGTGACGACAAGAGAACTGAACTCCCCGAAGGAACGACACCGCAAGACGCAGCAGCCTGGACCATCGCCGCCCGGGTACTTCTGAACATGGATGCCACTCTCACCAAATTTTGAAAGCAACTGACATGACTTCTAAGGACATGATACGAAACGAATTCGCAAAAGGTGTGACCCGTCGGTGGTTTTTAAGGGATTGCGGCGTCGGCATCGGAGCCACCGCCTTCACTTCGTTGCTCGCTCAGGACCAACTTCTCAAGGGTGGAAGAACGCACTTCCCGCCCAAGATCAAGCGCGTGGTTTATCTGTTTCACGCGGGCGCCCCAAGTCATCTGGAACTCTTCGACCCCAAACCGGAATTGACCAAACGGGACGGACAACTGCCACCCTCGGAATTGTTGAAAGATTACCGAGCCGCGTTCATCAATCCGAACTCAAAACTACTGGGGCCCAAATTCACCTTCAGCCCCCACGGCCAAAGCGGCATCGAATTGAGCGACATGTTGCCGCATACATCGCAATTGACGGATGACATGTGCCTGATTCGATCCATGCACACCGAAGCCGTGAACCATGCCCCGGCTCAGATCATGCTCAACACAGGGTCCCAGCAATTCGGACGCCCCAGCCTGGGAGCATGGATGTTATATGGACTCGGAAGCCAAAGCCGTAACCTGCCGGGCTACGTCGTCCTGACCAGCGCCAAAGGCACCAGCGGCGGAGCGAGCAACTACGGCAGCGGGTTTCTTCCCACCGAGTATGGCGGCATTCCATTTCGCGGCACGGGGGATCCGGTGCTTTACCTTTCCAACCCCAAAGGATATGACTCCAAGGCCCAAAGAGATTCCCTGGATACCTTGAACGAGCTGAACCAAATTGGTTTTGAACAATCTCCGGATCCGGAAATCACCGCGCGTATCCAGGCCTACGAGACGGCTTACCGCCTGCAGACAAGCGCCCCCGAACTGATGGATCTGAAACAGGAATCACAGGAAACTTTCGACCTCTATGGCATCAAAAACCCACAACAATCAAACTACGCACGCAACTGCCTGTTGGCTCGACGGCTGCTCGAACGGGGTGTCAGTTTCGTGCAACTGTTCCATGAAGCATGGGATCAACACGGCAATCTGACCAAGGACATCCAGAAGAACTGTCAGGAAACGGATCAAGGCACCGCAGCCCTGCTCATCGATCTCAAGCGTCGAGGCATGCTCGATGACACGTTGGTGATCTGGGGTGGTGAATTCGGTCGCACTCCCATGGTCCAAGGCGGCAACGACGGTCGCGACCATCACAATCGATGTTTCTCCATGTGGCTTGCCGGCGGTGGAGTGAAAAAAGGATTCGTTTACGGAGAAACCGACGAACTTGGATTCAACATCGCCCGAGACCCGGTACACGTCCACGACCTCAATGCCACCCTGCTCCACCTGCTCGGATTCAACCACGAACGACTGACCTACCGCTACCAGGGACGGGACTTCAGACTGACCGATGTGCACGGGAAAGTGCTGAATCAAATTCTCGTTTAGTTCCCTTAAAAAGTGTGCTCAACGGCCTACATGGTACCTTCTGGCGAAGGCACCCACACTGGTAGGTCGTGACGTCCCGGCGCGCCCTTTTGGCTTCCATCCTATTTTTTCAGCCTCATTTTGGAAAGCCTTGGATTATGCGATTCCCTACCTCCCTTTCGCACGCACGAGCAAGCACCTTCTGGCGAAGGCGCCCACACAGGTAGGTCGTGACGTCCCGGCGCGCCCTTATGGCTTCCATCCTTTTTTTTCAGCCTCATTTTGGAAAGCCTTGGATTATTCGATTCCCTACCTCCCTTTCGCACGCACGAGCAAGCACCTTCTGGCGAAGGCACCCACATAGATAGATTGTGACGTCACGCCGGGCCCCGGTGGCTTCTTTCCCTTTCTTTAGTCGTCATTATGGAAAGCCATGATTGTTGAATCACCCAAAACCATTTACCATGATGCCATCGAATGAGAAGAAGGGACGCATGCAAACAAAAAGCTCCCCTCCCCTCAACCCCAAAGGGATAAAGCGAACATGACACCATCCGATTCAGAACTGTTGGAAGCAATGGAAACCGAAGGTTTCGTATTCTTGCCTAATTTTTTAAATGGCGAAGCATTGACAGAGTTGACCGCGCACGTGGATAGATTCATCCGTGACGTCGTTCCTACATTGCGGCCTGAGCAGGTTTTCTATGAGGATAAGTCGAATCCAGAAACGCTGAAGCAAATCCAACACATGAACACCCACGATCTCTGGTTTCATGATTTGTTCACGAACAGTCGTTTTCAAGAGCTGGCCGAAGTCCTTCTTAAAGGACCTGTAGTGCCCAAAAACATGCAGTATTTCAACAAACCACCAGGAGTGGGCCAGCCCACACCGCCGCATCAGGACGGTTATTACTTCATGCTCAATCCATGTGAAGCGATCACCATGTGGTTTGCGCTCGATGTTGTGGATGAGGAAAACGGCTGTGTGCGTTATGTTCCGGGTTCACATCGTCATGGTATGCGTGAGCATTCCCGCACGCAGACGCTTGGGTTCAGTCAAGGTATCACGGACTACCCAACAGATCAGGACCGCAAGGGCGAAGTAACCTGCCCAGCCCAACCCGGCGACTTGCTCGTTCATGATGCTTTGACCATTCATCGCGCCGACGCAAACCGTTCATGCACACGATCCCGTCGGGCCTTGGGTTTCATCTATTACAGTGAACGCGCCCGGGAAGACAGGGAAGCTCACACCAGGTATCAACGGAGACTCGCTGAAGACTTGAAATCTCAGGGAAAAATCTGAAACTGGAGCAAACGCCAATCATTCACTGAAAAAATTGATCATGAGACTTCGCCCAATGAACATAGCCGCTCTGTTACTGACATTAACCTGCCTTTCTAAGCCACTTGCTGCAGCAGAGATTCCCATCGAAGGCAACCAGGCTCCTTTCCTTGGCGAACCCGAATTGAGCATCCTGCCGGTGTTCGAAGAGGGCCGGTTTCCCAATATCGTCATCACGACAAGGGGAACGGTTCTGGCCACCTGGGGAAATGATCACATCCGTGCACGGCGCAGCGAGGATGGCGGCCGCACATGGGGTAAGGAAATCACTATCGCCCAATCAGGCATCCATGGTGGCGGCACGACCGTCGATGAAACAACGGGAGACATCCTTGCCTTCGTTGAAGCAACGCACCCGCCTGCACCATTGACGCTCTATCGTAGTAAAGACGACGGCAAAAGTTGGCAGGCAGAAGAAATCACGATCCATCCTGACAACAATGGCAATATGCCATCCATGCACATGAATGAACATGGCATCACGCTTCTTCACGGGGAGCACAAAGGCCGTTTACTGAGAGCCTCACGCAACTATGGTAAAGGAAACCGCCCCGCGAGCCTTTTTCCTACGCACTATACCAATGCCATCTACAGCGATGATGGCGGCAAGACCTGGAACACCAGCCATCCTTTTTCCGAATACGGAACCGGCGAAGCAACCATCGCCGAACTATCCGACGGCCGCGTGTATTACAACTCACGTCGTCACTGGGCGCCCGAAGGAAAAAGTCCGCTCCGGCGATGGACCGCCTGGAGTAAGGACGGTGGAGCGACATGGAGTAAGGCGAGCATTTGCGAAGTCCTGCCGGACGGACCACAAGACACGAGCTACGGTTGCATGGGCGGACTGGTCCGGCTTCCGATCAAGGGCAAGGACATCCTGATCTACAGCAATTGTGACAGCCCCAAAGGACGAACGCATGGAACGGTCTGGGCGAGCTTTGACGGCGGAAATTCCTGGCCGGTGAAGCGTCTCGTTCACGAAGGCAGCTTCGCCTATTCGTCCATCACTGCAGGCCGGCCTGAAACTCCGAGCGAAGGGAACATCTATTTGCATTTCGAAAGCGGCGGGTCAAAGGTGGCACGATTCAATCTCAGTTGGATTCTGGGAGGCACGAAAACAAAAGACGGCCAAGTACCTCATGATCTGAATCGATAAGAAAAGGAAGGCACACAAGGTAAGTTCATTTTCAAAACAAAATCACGCACCTTCAATGCGTTTCATTGGGCCAATGGCCTTTCATCTCTCCCAAGACTTTTTGATCAGCGTCAGGCATGCATCTGGTCAAGTCGGGCGTTTCCTTAGAATGACGCGGTGAAGTTGATCATTGATGGATATGATGAAGGCGGCGGAATGAAGCGGACTGCGTGGATCTTTTCTGTCCTCCTCAAACATCAAGGCCATAAAGTCCACCAGATGATCCAGCTGGTCAAAATCAATACGAACAATCGGGTTCATGGTGCCGTTTTTCTCCAGATATATCCAACCCGACTCCTTCGGCACCAACAGTCCAATGTGATCAACACCGATATATTTACCGCGAAGATCCACAAAATGGCACAAGACCACTTTCAACTTCTCCGAGAACACCAGTCCATCTCTCTTCCACCATTCCTTTTTTCTCTCAAACAATTGAGTCAAGGACATTTCAGTATTCGCGTAATGGGCCGGTATGGCACGTGTGACTCGTAGACTAAGCGCCAGATTCAATTCATACGTCGAACGGGACTCCAGTCCTGTCATCATTGAATAATTCGCGTGAGGCGACAAAAAATTTTCCCCAGATGCCATGCCTGGTAATTCCAGAGTTAAAGATTTAAAATACTTCACTCCTCCTTTTGAAAAAAGTTCCAGGCGACGAAAATGCTTCGTGGCAAAATGTTCCATCGTCTGATCAGCGAAAACCGGTCCTTCCCTGAGCAATAAAAGAGCCTGATCAAAACAAGTCAGCGCATGGTGATTGGGACGGGTTTGCCAATGGACCAAATCGGAATAACCGGGAGCCCCCTTGGCATACAACTGAGCAGGAACATCAAATGCGAACACATCCGCCCCATCGGGACGAGCCTCGACATCAGGATGGATCTGCAATCGGAGTTGCTGCCTTTTGATCAGATTATGAAATCCCTTGAGAGCAATATCACCACAACCGGCGGCCTTCAGGTGCTCCAGGGTGTCCTGCACCATGTCGGGTTGATTCAGAAAGCTGAGCCGGATAGGTGATTCCGCATGCACAACACACGACAAGAAAGACCATTGCAGCAACAAGACACACAAACCAAGCCTGTTGCGACATCCAAATCCCATCCAGTTCCTTTGCATCAAATAGGGCTTCAAAATAAGTCAATAAGTTCCCTGACATGACGGTTTGAAAAGGAGATGAGTTACAGAGAACCTGAATCATTCTGCCATCGCGATAAAAAAGAGACATTTACAATGGAATCCCAACTGACAGAATGTCTCTATGCAACAGATGACGCTGAATAGACGTTCCATGCTTCTCGGCAGTTTGGGCATCGGGTTGTCTCATGCTTTGACCAGGGTTCCTGGTCAGGCTCAAGCCACCCCGAAAATGGTTCAAACGGTGATGGGGCCTATCGAAGCGAAAGAACACGGTGTGGCCCTGCCGCATGAACATATCTTGTGCGATTTCATCGGGGCAGCATCCACCGGCCCCCATCGATGGGATCAGGAGGAAGTCTTTCAACGCATGCTTCCTTACCTGCAGGAACTTAAGGAAGCGGGCGCTTCCACATTTTACGACTGTACCCCAGCCTACATTGGCCGCGACCCTGTTCTTTTAAAACGGCTTTCCTCAATCACCGGCTTGCACGTGATCACCAACACCGGATTTTACGGCGGCGCCATGGACAAGTATGTCCCAGATTTCGCATACAAATTGAACATGAATGACATGGCTGACTTGTGGATCAAGGAGTTTGAGCATGGCATCGGAGATACCGGTATTCGTCCTGGGTTCATCAAAATTGGAGTCGATTCCATCGAAACCGAATCGTCACCATTGTCCAAGATCGATTCGATCATCGTTCAAGCAGCCGCCCGGGTTTCTGTAAAAACAAATTTAAGCGTCACCTGCCATACAGGAGGAGGTTTTGCGGGACTGGCGGCGCTACGCTTGTTCATGGATCATGGTGGCGCCGCTTCCAGGTTTATCGTGGCACATGCAGACAGCCACGGATTACCTATCAATCGCAAAGTTGCCGATCTGGACGGATGGGTTTCTTACGACGCCATCGGTCGGCGCCCTCTCAAACAACACCTCGAGACGGTGCCTCAAATGCTGTCCCACCGGGCGGATCGACTTTTGTTGTCTCAAGATAACGGCTGGTATTCGGCAGGAGAGGACCAGGGCGGAGACGTCCGTGGCTATATTGATCTTTTAAAAACCTTTTTGCCTGCCCTGGAAAAATCAGGTGTTCCCTCAGAGCAAATCCAGCAATTGATTCGCCACAACACCTGGAATGCCTTCGCAAGTTGAACGAATTCCTCAGCAATGGATCTTTTTCGTCGATCATTTGAACAACCCGAAAACCTTCTCCCCAAGGATGGGATCGTCAAATATTATGGCGCCATTTTATCGTGGGAATCTGCGGATGAATATTTCAAACGGTTGTTGAAATCCATCGATTGGAATCATGACGAAGTCAGAATCGCAGGAAAACGTCTGACCACAAAAAGAAAAGTCGCCTGGCATGGAGATCATCCATTTGCATACAGCTATTCAGGGACCAGCAAGACGGCGCAAGCATGGACCACGGAACTCCTGGAGCTCAAATCCCTGGTGGAAGAAAAGTCTGGTGAAACGTTCAACTCATGCCTTCTGAACCTGTACCACGACGGGAGCGAAGGCATGTCCTGGCACAGCGATGCGGAAAAGGCCCTAAAAAAGAATGGGGCCATCGGCTCGTTGAGTCTTGGAGCTGAACGAAAGTTTTCCTTCAAACACAAGACCACCAAAGAGACCACGTCCATGATGTTGGAACATGGCAGCTTTCTGATCATGCAGGGCACCACCCAAACCTTCTGGCAACACTGCCTCCCCCCCACCAAAAAAGTGAACGCCCCCAGAATCAACTTAACGTTCCGATCCTTCGTTGGCCTTTGATTCCCTCATCCTCTCCGTCCCAAATTCTTCTCGACAGCTTTCCGCTGATCTTTAAAAAATGAGGCGTGACCATTTTCAAGCATATTCAAAGGCTGACGATAGCATGGAGGAAAGGATCAGGCATGCATTCCTGCCGCACGCATGTTACCAGGTTGTTTATTTTCCTTTTTGGATCATCTCAGATCATGGGACAAGACTCCTTTCCTCAGATCGTCACTCCCAACCCTCCTTACCCGGATGTCACCGAGATGATTGGCGAGTCCTTTGAGGACTTCGAAACGGGAACGATGGCCGGGGGATGGGATGCACTGCGCCACCGGATGCGAGGCAATATTTATCTAAGCAACCCAGGGCGGCTTGATCGTCCGCGCCTGACTCAATTTGAAAGGCTGACTCTCGGGGATCCGGAAGAGGTGGCTGCGGTAAATCGTGAAATCATCGAATACTGTCGAATCAAACAAAGCGCCATCGAAGAAGCCTGGGCTGATCCCAAACGCAGACATCCGGCCAAGGAGGTATGCGCTTATCAGACAGAACTGATTCCCCTGGCTATTCTGACTCTCCGTATTGGTGAACGCCTCATACCGGAGGCACACCAGGCCATCAAAAATCTCATCATAGCGTTTCGTCCCGAAGCGGCCGATATCGAACCCACTCTCTGGATGCATGCCCCCGGTTACAACGGATCGAACGCTCATGACTACCTGAGTTTTCTGGCCTTAAGTTGGGAGGTTACAGGCAATCCGGATCTGCGGGATGCGGCTTACTGGGGACTTCGAGGCGAGCTGGATCATATCAACCTGAGCGGTGACATATCTGAATTCAATGTATTGGAAGGACATTGGTGCAGTTCCAATGGATACGATGCCATCAAAGCATTCGTGCGGGATCCGGAACTGGCACGTATGGCTCGAATGATTGCCGAACGCCTGTGGTTGAATCGTTTTCTCACCTGGTCCCCGGTGGTGGAACGGATCACCGGCCCAGGAAGCCGCATGGCGCCGGGAGCATGGCTCGGAACGAGTGGTGACCGCCTTCAATTCGCCACCGGAGTCGAGAAACCCATTTGGCTCAATGAATTCTTCGATTGGGGTGTTTGGAAACAACCGGTCAACGGCGGTCGCTGGCCACTGGACGATGTTCAGGGCATGGTACCCGAACTTCCTGGCTACCTTCAGGACGTGGCCTGGCGCAAGAAATATCCGAACACACTGCGGAGTTCCGTATACCTTGTTCCCTGGATGCACCGTTACCCCAAACTACCAGGCATCTCCAACACGACACCCGATCCGGTCTATGGGGAAATGGTCAACCATCAGACATCAAACTATACATTGGGCTCCATCAATCATCCCTACGAAGCCACCGAGTGCATGGTCTACGCCTCGGCCTGGTGGAATCATGAACAAGCAATACCCGAAGCTCCATTGGGCAGCCCAAAACGGTTCAGCGTTTTGTATCCACATTATGTCTTCAATGGTGCCGCCTTCATGGATCGCACGGAAATCCATTTCCAGAATCATCCAGATCACCCCAAAACAGACGAATGGACACGCGAACCCGGCCCGTGGATGCGTGAGTTTGTCGAACAGGGGCGCGCCGGACTGCTGCAGCATAAGAACACCATGATTTTCACTTACTCCGGACGCAATCGGGGGCATAACGATGTCCCTGTGGTTTCCGAAAAGCTGAAACGGGTGTCGGCCGGAATGTTTCTCTTCCGTTGGGAACCGGGCCTTGATGGACTATTCGTCAACGACAAACCCGTCACAAGCCTGCCGGTGGAACTCGAACCCGGCGACTGGTGGTTCATTCACGACGGCGACACGTTCGCCGGCATTCGCCCTCTTTCATCCACGCATCTGGGAGGCGACTGCAAAACCACGCTGGAACAACGTACCCGCCAGATTGCATTGTATCAGGACAATTTCAACGGGAACTCGATCGAAGGTATCCCGGACGAAGCCTGGGTCAAAGCCCGAAGCGGGTTCATCGTGGAACTGGGCGATGTCGAGGAATACGGGTCGTTCGAAAAATTCCGCGACCTGATGCTCATGAGCAAAGTGGAAGAAGAGGCTGAAGGATTCATCCGCCATGTCCAATATCAACGCCCCGGTCGCAAACTTGAATTAATGTGGCATTGCTATAACGAAACGTATCTGACACGAAAAGTAAATGGTGTGGACCAAAGGGATACCAGATACCTGCAGTCACCCGAATTCGCTGTCGGACAGGGCACTTTGGAAACCCACGACGCACGCCTTCAATCCGACGAGGATAAAACCGTGTGGCTTCTTTCAGCCGAGCCTTCACAAACCTACGTGGCCTATCAACCGAACCCGCACGAACAACTACCCATTCAACTGAAAACACCCATTGCGAATATCCAAGCCGATCGCTTTCCGTTTGGAAAACTGGTGGTCAGCAAAGTATCCGATGAGGAAATTCATCTCGAAATAGATGCAGGATTCCGTCCTTTCTGGAGCAATGTCCGCTGGCGCGCCCAGGTCTGGCAGGATCTCGGAACACACCCAAGCGATATCTGGATTGAAAGTGATATCCGGAAAGTAACCGCCAACATCAATGGGGATGATATGCCTGTGGTTCGAGCGGAAAACCCTGACAAAACGACCTGGTTGCTTGATCCATATGCGAAACTACCCCGTGTAAAAGACCGCCTGGCACCTCCTGGTTCGCAGCGCATTGAAACCCCATCGAACAAGTAATTTGCAGTCATACTACCAAGGATTCCAATCTGGAAGGTCATGCTTGCATGAACCATCGGAATGCATCCGTTTGTTTTACCCAGGCTAACCTGGCTCAAAGCCTGACGCCCCCCTGGCTTTTGTATCGGTCATCGCATGTCTTATGGAATTTCTTGCGGCGGCCATGTTCCCCTTCCTTCGATTACCGAATCCAGGCCCAGGAAAGAATCGCCCTGTTTGGAAAAGGGAATCACCATGACAGACCAAATCAACATGAAAGCAGAAAGCAGGTGTATGAGATTTCTCAATTTCTCTTCAGAAACTTTTTCTTCCTCACACAAGCCGGATCGAGTATGACAAGAGCACTTCCCTGCTCATGGAAACGCTACGTCTAGGTACTTTGGACATTTCGCTGATCGTGATTTACCTCATCGTGATCGGTGGGCTCGGGCTTTGGTTCAGTCGAGGCATCAAGACTGGCAAGGATTTTTTCCTGGCTGGAAAGTCCCTTCCCTGGTGGGCTGCTGGTTTGTCGCTGGTCGTTTCCGATATCGGGGCAAAGGACATGATCGGTCTGGCCGGGGATGGCTATCGGTTTGGGGTGGTCATGATGAATTTTGATTTTCTGGGATGCATCCTGCCGGTGATCGTGGCGGCATTTCTGTTCATGCCCTACCTGTGGCTGGCCAATGTTTACACGGTTCCCGAATACCTAGGCAAACGTTACAACCAAACCGTCCGCACTTTCTTCGCCATCCTTTGGGTCCTGTTCATGGTAGGAACCCTGGCCACCATCTTTGTCAGTGCAGCTTCCATGTTTGAAGGGATTCTGGGCTGGAGTTTCTGGCTGTCCGTCGGGGTCACCGCCGTGCTGGTGGGAATGTACACAACCGTTGGCGGACTGAAAGCGGTGGTTGTAACGGACGCTCTGTCATGCGTCATCCTGATCATCGGAGCGGGCATCATCTGTATCACCGGTCTGTCGGAAGTGGGCGGCATTTCGGCTCTGAAAGAGCAGATTCAAAGTCACGATTGGACCAAACACCATCTGGAGCTGCTGCCACCAGCCGATCATCCGGCATATCCCTGGCCTGCGGTGCTTTTGGGACTGGGATTTGTTTTGGGGCCTGCCTACTGGATCGGTAACCAGGCCATCGTGCAGCGAACCCTGGGCACGCGATCAGCAGCCGAAGCAAGGGCTTCCTACATTTTCTGCGCCGCCATCAAGCTGGTCTTCCCGTTACTGCTCGTGATTCCTGGATTGATCGGTATTGCGCTTCTCAGCAAGGAGCTTGGAGCGCCGGGTGATGATTGGAACGGCAACCAAGTGCTCCCCATGCTGCTCGTCAAATTATTACCCCCTGGTGTTCTTGGAGTGGTCATCGGGGCTTTTCTCGCGGGCGTGCTTTCCAATCTGGATTCCTATGTCAATTCGGCAAGCACCATGCTTGTGCACGACTTCTACAAGGCATGGGTCCGCCCGGACGCAAGCGACCGCCAATGTCTGGTTCTGGGACGCTGGCTGATTCCCGTTCTCCTTCTGGCCGGGGTGGGAGTGAGTTATCCCGTTCAGCAGGGCTTTGGATCCGTGTTCGAAGCCTTTCAAACATTCCTGTCCTTCATCCAGGGTCCACTGCTTGCCCTACTACTGTTTGGGATGCTGACCCGCCGGGCCAATGCCACGGGCGGATTGATCGGCATGACCGGGGGGGTGACAACGGCCGCGTTGATGACTTTTTCCGAGGCTTTGTTCGGATTGGAAGGTGGCATTTCATTTCTGTGGGTTGCCTGGTGGAGCTTCGTCGTCTCGATGGCTGGAGTTGGATTAGGCAGTTTGTTGAAACCGCCCTACCCGGAAGACCGTCTCAAAGGGCTCATTGTGGGTAGTGTTTCCCCACCACCTGACACGGAGGGCGGTCAAGCATGAGCACAACCACATCCATTCTCCTGGGAACCATGGCGGGCAAATTGGCTGTGGCGGCGGTTTTTTCGCTACTCATCCTGCTCTTGATCCTTCTTCCCAACTCCGTGCGTAACATGCTCAAGGAAGAACAACTTCCATGGTGGAAGCGTACGCGTCTATGGGCCATGGTGATCGCTGCCATTCAGGTGCTTGTCTACCTGACTTTCGGCTGATGCAGCAAGATTTGTCCTGCTTGTTGCAAGAAACGTTATGCCATCCACATCCGGCGATTCTAAGCTGGATGTGGATCATTTGATGGTTCCCCGTCAGCACATGTTGAAAACATGATAACAAATGCTAATGTGAATCAACTCACGAACATTCAGGCTGCGGATCAATCCATCATTGAATTTTCAAACTCATCAAAGAACCGCACATTCAACAGAAAATGAAGCACGAAGATCATCTAAAGTCTCAACCATTGGAATCCCATCATGAAAACTTTTAAAGCGAACGACATCAGGAATGTGGCCGTCGTGGGCCACGCAGGCTCCGGAAAAACCATGCTCTGCGAATCGATGCTGGTCTGTGGCGGAAACATCAACCGCTTGGGCAGCATTGAAGCCGGAACTACCACTTCGGATTTCCACGAAGACGAACAGGCTCACGGCATGTCTCTTCATGAAACTGTCCTGAATGTGGAATGGCTGGACAAAAAACTCAATATTCTGGACTGCCCCGGATACCTGGATTTCATTGGTGAAACGCTGAGCGCTTATCGAGTGAGCGATTTCGCCCTGATCGTGATCAATGCCGCCCATGGCATCGAGGTCGGAACGGACCTGGTCTGGGATTTTGCCAACCAGCTCAACATACCGAAAATGGTCGTCGTCAATGACCTGGACAAAGAGCACGCTCAATTCGACGAAGTAATGGCAAAGCTGCGCGATCATTTCACTCCCAAGCTGTTCCCCCTGACTCTTCCCATCAACCCGGGGCCGGGTTTCAACAAGCTCCTCGACGTGATGCGAAGCGAAGTCGTGACGTATGCTGATGACGACAGTGGCAAATATGAAGAAACCGCCGCAGAAGGAGATTTGAAGGACAAGGTCAAGGCATACCATGCTGAATTGATCGAACTCGTGGCGGGAGCGGATGATCAGCTCATGGAAAAATTTTTCGAACAGGAAAGCTTGTCCGAAGAAGAAATGCGCGCCGGACTTCACAAAGCACTGCTGGCCGAATCATTCATTCCCGTTTTCTGTGTTTCCGCCAAACACGATATCGGCGTTGCCCGACTGATGGACTTTATCGCCAAATACGGTTTTTCCCCTTCGGACCATCCCGGCACGGCAGGTAAAAATTCGGACGGAGATGAAGTGGAAATCAAATCCGACAATCAGGATCCTGTTGCATTCGTTTTCAAGACTGCGGATGAAGCGCATGCAGGACAGTTTTCTTTCTTCAGGGTTTACTCCGGTGAACTGAACGCCGGATCGGAAATATACAACGCGACAAGGGGTTGTCATGAAAAGCTTGGACAATTGTTTGTCATGAACGGCAAGCAACGTGAATCCGTCAACAAACTGTGCGCAGGTGACATCGGAGCGACCATCAAACTGAAGGACACCCATACAGGCAACACCCTGTGCGATGCGAAATCCATCGTCCATCTCCCCCTCATCAACTATCCGTCACCCAACACGGTCGTCGCAGTCACCATCGAAAACAAAGGCGACGAAGAACGTTTGGCAAACGGACTGGCGACATTGAAGGAAGAAGATCCCTCTCTGGAGTATCTGGTCCACCCCGAAACACACCAGACACTCCTCAGCGGCCAGGGAGAACTCCATATCCGCATTATCAAAGAAACACTTGAAAAACGATTCCGTGTGGTCGTCGAGATGGAAGCCCCCAAAATCCCATTCCGTGAAACCATTCGATCCAAAGCTGACACGACCTACCGCCACAAAAAACAATCCGGTGGCGCAGGACAATTTGCAGAAGTCTGGCTAAGGGTCGCCCCCAATGATCGTGGCAGCGGCATTGAATTCAAACACAGCCTGACCGGACAAAATGTCGACCGTGGTTTCGTCCCATCAGTTGAAAAAGGAGTCAACGCCGCGTGTAACGAAGGCATTCTGGCAGGTTGCCGAATTGTGGATGTCAAAGTGGATTTTTATGACGGAAAAATGCACAGTGTTGATTCCAGCGACATCGCTTTTCAGATTGCAGGCAAGCACGCGTTCCAGGAAGCATTGAAGAAAGCGCAGCCTTACATCCTGGAACCCATCTATGACCTTAAAATCAAGGTCCCGGAAACGTTGACAGGAGACGTCATGAGCGACCTTTCCGGACGTCGAGGTGTGATTGAAGGTTTGGATACCGAAGGGCACTTTCAGGTCATTCGTGCCAAGGCGCCCCAATTAGAACTCTACAATTACACTTCCACCCTGAGAGCACTCACCGGCGGTCGTGGAATGTTCAGCCAGTCATTCAGCCACTATCAGGAGCTTCCTTCGCACCTTCAGCAAAAGGCGGTCAAGCAAAGGGAGGATTGAACTCACACCTGAACGCATTGCATTCAACGCCCCGCCTTCTTGGCCGGGGCGTTTTTTCTTTAGCTGTAGGGGATTTTCAGGCAGTCTCTGCCAACGGTTTAGTTGCGCATGACTTTGAAAGATTCCACAGTTTTGATTACGGGAGGAACCGGCTCATTTGGAAGCCGGGTGGCTCGGCATTTGCTCGAGAAATCTCCCGCACAGATCCGTATCTTTAGTCGGGACGAAAAAAAGCAGTGGGAAATGAAGCGGACGTTTCCGGACTTCCGCTACATGCTGGGTGATGTCCGCGACCCCATCCGACTGGCATCCGCCATGGAGGGGGTCGATTTTGTGTTTCACGCTGCGGCGCTCAAACAGGTCGGTTCCTGCGAACAATACCCATTCGAAGCGGTCCAGACCAACATCATCGGCTCCAACCAGGCCTGCGCCGCCGCCAAGGCGGCGGGTGTGAAAACGTTTGTTGCGTTGAGCACGGACAAATCGGTGAAGCCCGTCAATGCCATGGGAGTGAGCAAGGCCATGATGGAAAAGATTGTCTGCAGTCAAAACCAGTTCGGCGGAGAAACGGTCTTTTGCTGCGTGCGATATGGTAACGTGATGGGCAGCAGGGGCTCGGTGATTCCGTTGTTCCAGGATCAACTGGACCGCGACTTGCCCCTGACTGTGACGGTTCCCGAAATGACGCGCTTCCTGATGACATTGGACCAGTCTGTCGACCTTGTTTTCCATGCCATGACCCAGGCTCAGGGCGGTGAAATATTCGTCCGAAAGGCACCTGCCTCCACAGTGAAAGATCTGGCGGAAACCATGCGAACCCGGGCAGGCAAACCCGATCACCCCATTCAAATCACCGGCATTCGGCCGGGCGAAAAGTTGCATGAAATCCTCGTGAACGAATACGAAATGCAACGCATTGTGGAGGAAACCGATTACTACACCATCCATCCCGACTATCGCATCCCTTCCGAACTGACCCCCAAGCAACTTGGTGAAGAATTCACCAGCCAGAACACACAGCAGTTGTCGGCGGGTGAAGCTATCAACACCATGCTCGACGCGATGGGATCCCAGGAACTCTTTCACTAATCGGATGTTGGAAACCGTCCCATACACCATCATCGACCGTTGCAGAGCTTGCCACGCGCCTTCCTCATTGCTGATTCCTGCCTTGGAAATGGATCCCATGCCCTTGGCTGGACAATTCTGTATCAGCCGGAAAGAGGCTTACGATGCCGTCTCAATGCCCTTGAGCTGGATCATCTGCGAACGGTGTGGCCTCGTTCAAGTCCTGGAAGATGTCAACGACCGGGCTTTGTTCAAGCACTACAATTACGCCTCATCCACTGTCGGAGGACTGGTCAGGCATTTTGAACAATTTGCATGCATCCTTGCCGAGTCATACGAAAACTCCGAACCTGCTTTTCTGGAAATTGGCTGTAACGACGGAGTCCTGCTGAACAAACTCCCGGCCACTTGGACCAAGTGCGGAGTGGATCCAAGCGATGTGGCCAGAACAACGCATGAAAGCGCTTCAGATGCAGCGTATGAGCTGGTCAACAAACCGTTCACATCCACTCTAGTGGACCGGAAGCAATGGACCGGAAAATGGGACGTGATCAGCGGTTCCAACTGCCTGGCACATATTTCAGACCTGCGGGACGTCTTCGAAGGGGTGGCTTCTGCCCTGCGTCCTAACGGCGAATTCTGGATCGAAGTCCACGATCTGGACGCTCTTCTGGATGGTTCACAATGGGACACCATCTATCACGAACACAAGGCAGAGTGGAGTCTCGACGCATTGACAAACTGTTTGGGAACATTGGGATTTGAGAGAATTTCCTTCGAACGCATCCCCATGCACGGAGGGGCGCTTCGATGTCGCTTCAAAAAAACAGGTGAAAAGAAGTATTTGCAGGGGACGACCGACACCTACCTTCCCAAACTGGAAAAACTCTCATTGGCCTATCACCGGAGAAACGAGCATCCGACTGTTCGAACACTTCGTTCCGCCGTGAAAAACGGACAACGTATCGCGGCTTTTGGCGCGGCAGGCAGAGCCAATGTTTACCTGAATCAAATGGTCGACCTGACCTTCACCTGGATTGTGGACGAATCTCCCCTGCGCATCGGGAAATTCATTCCGTGCGTCGGAACTCCGATTGTAGATCCCTCCTCTCTCGATCAGGAGGCTCCAAAAAAATGCCTGATCACAGCTTGGAATTACAAGGATGACATCATCCGGAAAAACCCGAATTACCCGGGAGACTGGCTGACCGCTTTCCCGATTCACCAAGAATCATGAAACGTGTCATCATACTGGGATCCAACGGCATGCTTGGCCACATGGTTCACCGTTATCTGTTGAAACATGGTTTGGATGTCATTGCGTTTGATGATCGATGGTCTTCCTCGAATCACCACGAACTTTCAAAAAAGCTCGAAAAACTGGAACCGGACGCATGCATCAATGCCATCGGCGTTCGCGAACGTAGTCCCGGGGGAACAGAGCACCTTATGTGGACCAATGGCGCATTACCCGGGCTGATTTCACAAGCCTTACCCGCAGACACCTTGTTCATTCACGCCAGTTCGGACGCTGTGTTTGCATCGGACCGCAATGAATGCGCGTGGGACCTTCCTCATGATCCGGACACTGAGTACGGACACTCAAAAAGCCTGGGGGAACTGGGGCTCAAAAGAGCCAATGACTGGATCATCCGCAGTTCCATCATCGGTCCCGAAGTTTCCACACAAAAATCCCTCATGAGTTGGTATCTTCACCAACGCCAACCGGTGAAAGGATTCACAAACCAGATCTGGAACGGCATCACCACTCTCGAATGGGCCCGACTTGGTCTAAACATCATCAACGGGAAAATCATTGATTGCGAGAAGGTCCTGCAACCCGGCATTCTGCCTCCGGTCAGCAAACATGCATTGCTCAAAATGATCAGCCGGGTTTTGAACCATCCGACCGACGTCCTCCCTCAGGCATCAGATTTCCCGGTTCAACGATCCCTTGTACCCAACTTGGATGGACCCTCACTGGAAGAACAACTCATGCAGTTGGCCTCCTTCGACTGAAAATTGACAAATATTGTTCTTTTTTCAAACCCCACCTGAAACTACCCAGAAATTGACTTTCAACCTCACTTTAATGGGCGTAGTGTGACGTCTGTTGAAGTCCAATAGAATTTCTTTGAATGAGAAGGTTGCAATCAATGATGTGGAATAACAAAAAAGGCGCCGACATGATCAAACGAATGGTGACTGGCATCGTAGCCCTCGCTGCTCTCCCCCAACTCACCGAGGCCCAGCCTTCGATTGATTTCAATCGCGATATCAAACCCATCCTCTCAGACAGATGTTTTGCCTGTCATGGGCCGGATGAACAAGGCCGGAAAGCGAACCTTCGCTTTGACATCAAAACCGACCTCAGCCACGCGTCGGACCAGGGAACACCCATTTTGCAACCAGGGGATCCCGATGCCAGCGAATTGTATCTTCGCATCATCACGGATGATCCAGATGACATCATGCCGCCTCCCGAAGCTCTGTTGACACTTTCACCAGCAGAAAAACAGTTGATCAGACGTTGGATCAAAGAAGGCGCCGAGTGGTCGGGACATTGGTCTTTCCAAAGTGTCGGAAAAATCGAAGTTCCTGAAGTATCCAGAGAAGCCGTGCTCAGAAATCCCATTGATCATTTTGTCGAACAAAGATTAATCCAGGAAGATCTGCCATCCACTGAAGAAGCCTCGCTGGAAAGACTGCTGCGACGTGTTTCAATCGATTTGACGGGACTCCCCCCCAGCGAGGAGATGCGCAACCGATTCCTTCAGGACAAGAAACCAGGCGCATACGAACGACTGGTGGACCGGTTGCTGGCATCAGAACATTTTGGCGAGCGCATGGCAATGGACTGGTTGGACGTGGCCCGTTTTGCCGATACCTACGGGTACCAGGCTGATCGTTTCAACCATTTGTGGCCCTGGAGAGACTGGGTGATCCAAGCCTTTAATCAAAACCTTCCTTACGACGAATTCATCACGCATCAAATGGCGGGTGACCTGATGGAAGACCGGACGCAGGACACAGTGTTGGCGACCGCATTCCATCGGAACCACCGTCAGACCAATGAAGGCGGCAGCACCAATGAAGAATTCCGGGTGGAATACAATGCCGACCGGCTCAAAACCACCGCACTGGCATTTTTGGGGTTAACCATTGAGTGCGCCCGTTGCCATGATCATAAATATGACCCGATATCACAGCGCGATTACTATCGATTGTTCGCCTTTTTCAACAACACCGACGAATCGGGGCTATACTCGCACTTTACCGACGCCATCCCCACTCCGACACACTTCCTTTACAAAGAGGGTGAGCACCCAAAACATGAGGCGGCAAAATCCAGGTTACGGGCATTGGAAGCAAAGGAAGCATCCATCCGAGAAGTTGCCAAACCGGCCTTCGAAACCTGGTGGAAGGAAATCAAAGTTGCGAGCGCTTCTCCAGATGCAGATCAGGTGGGGTATTTCAATTTTGAAACAAAAGAGGAAAAAGGTTACCCGAATCTGGCAAAGGAAGATCACTTCGCTAAGATCAACGACAACCCTCAGCCGGTCGAAGGCAACAAGGGACAGTCGCTCGTGTTTGATGGTGAGAATTCCATCAACATCGACCAGGTGGCGGACTTCAATCGAAACCAACCCTTCTCGATGTCCGTCTGGATGGAAATCCCTGAAGTGCTGAACAAAATCATCGTTCTCCATCACTCCAAAGCAGGGTCGGATGCCGGCAGCAGGGGGTATGAGTTGCTGTTGGAAGATGGCCATGCCGCTTTTGCCCTGGTTCATTTTTGGCCGGGGAATGCCATCAAGGTCCGCACCCAGTCAACACTGCCCATCCATCAATGGCTGCATCTCGGGTGGACCTACGATGGTTCCAGCAAAGCGGAAGGCATAAGGCTTTATGTCAACGGCAAACCCGAGCCGGTGGAAATCGTCCGGGACACACTCTACAGAGACATTACTTACGGTGGAGGGGTGCCCTTGCAACTTGCCGCACGTTTCAGAGGCCGGGGATTCAAGGATGGCAAACTGGATGAAATCCGCATCTTCAACACGGAACTCACCCCGCTGGAAATGCAGGCCGTTTTTCTGGAAACCCCCATCCAAAAACCCGAAACGAACGAGCCGGACACGGAAGCATGGTTCGACTATTGGCTGAATCGCCATCACAAACCTTATCAAACCTGGGTTTCAGATTTGCAGGAAGCCCGGCAGGAAGAAAGCCGCATCGTCGAAAGCCTGCGTGAAATCATGGCCATGGGTGACATCAAGGGGGGACGTAAAACCTACATCCTTCGAAGAGGACAATACGATCTCCCCGCCGAAGAAGTTTCCGCCGGAACACCCGATCGCATTTTGCCTTTTGACCCCTCCTGGCCGGCAAATCGACTCGGCCTGGCAAAGTGGTTGATCGATCGCAAGCATCCGCTCACTTCCCGCGTGGTGGTGAATCGATTCTGGCAAATGTTTTTCGGAAAAGGACTTGTCGAAACTTCCGAGGACTTCGGCAGTCAGGGCGCCCAACCCTCCCATCGCGAGTTGCTGGACTGGTTGGCCGGCTGGTATATGGACAACGGATGGAACACAAAGGCTTTGTTGAAACTGATCGTCACCTCCCACACCTATCGCAAAGACTCTGTCCCAACACACGAAATGATGCAGAAGGATCCGGAAAACAGACTCCTGGCGCGTGGCCCCAAACAACGGCTGATGGCGGAAATCTTGCGGGATCAAGCCCTCAGCGCGGCAGGCATATTATCCCCCAAACTCGGAGGTCCCAGCGTCAAGCCGTACCAACCTGCAGGCGTCTGGAAAGAAGTCTCCGGGGCCACCTACACACCTGATAAAGGCGAAGGTCTGCATCGTCGCAGTCTTTACACATATTGGAAGCGCACCGCTCCCCCCCCTGCCATGCTGACCTTCGATGCCACATCACGCGAGGATTGCATTGCTCGACGCGTCCCAACCAACACACCCCTGCAAGCGTTGGTTCTGCTGAACGATCCCCAGTTCATCGAAGCAGCCCGCATGCTGGCACAACGCATGGTGCAGGAAGGCGGCGAATCCCTGATCGACCAGATTGTATACGGATTTCGTCAAGTCATCACACGCCCCCCCAACGCGCCCGAACTGGAATTATTGAAAACCATTTACAGCGAACGCTTCGACTCCCTCGCAGGTGTCGATTTCTCCAAAGAGGACGCCTCGATCGAGCAAATGGGAGAATTGAAATGGGAAAAAGATCTGGACCTCCGAAACCTCAGTGCTCTCACAGCGGTGTCACTGGCCATATTAAATTTCGACGAAGCCATCGTGAGAAGATAAGCAACCTCAAACGCCACATACGTCCATGAAACATTTGAAAGAAGCACATTGCCAATCCTTCGAGCACCACCCCTCGCGTCGAGCATTCCTGGCCAAATCCGGAATGGGCCTGGGAGCCCTGGCATTGAATCAACTCATTTCCGCAGAATCGCCGCGTTCTTCTCTGAGAGGCATCCTCGATCATCCCCACCACGCCCCGAAGGCGAAGCGGGTCATCTACCTCTTCATGAGCGGAGGGCCCTCTCAATTGGATTTGTTCGACTACAAACCGATACTGAACAAAATGAACGGCGAGGATCTGCCGGAATCTGTGCGCATGGGACAACGCCTGACGGGAATGTCCGCCAACCAGGCCAAACTTCCCATGGCGGGATCCATTTTCAAATTCGATCGCCACGGCCAATCCGGAGCGCAAATCAGCGAAATACTTCCCCACACTGCCAGGATTGCCGATGATCTCTGCATCATCCGATCCCTGCACACGGATGCCATCAATCATGACCCTGCCATTACCTTCTTCCAGACAGGTTCCCAACTGGCTGGTCGTCCGTCGATGGGATCATGGCTCAGCTATGGATTGGGTTCTGAAAACGACAATTTACCCGCATTCTGCGTCCTGATCACCCGCAACAAAGGCGGCCAACCACTCTATTCAAGACTCTGGGGAAACGGTTTTCTTCCATCCATCCACCAGGGAGTCCAGTTCCGGGCAGGGAAAGACCCGGTGTTGTATCTGGAAAATCCAACCGGAGTCACCCAGCAACAACGCCGACAAATGCTGGACCGCCTTCGGGCCTTGAACGAAATTCAGATGGAAAAGGAAAAAGATCCGGAAATTGCCACCCGCATCGCCCAATACGAAATGGCCTACCGCATGCAGACTTCCGTTCCGGACGTCATGGACCTGAGCGACGAACCCGAGTCCACGTATGAACTCTACGGTGAAGACGCACGAAAACCCGGCACCTTCGCAGCCAACTGCCTGCTCGCACGTCGACTGGCCGAACGCGATGTCCGGTTTATTGAACTGTTTCACCAAGGATGGGATCAACATGGCGGCCTGCCTGCAGGTCTTCGACGACAATGCGAGGAAACGGACCAGGCATCGGCCGCTTTGGTCACCGATTTGAAGCGTCGCGGTTTGCTGGACGATACCCTCGTCATCTGGGGCGGTGAATTTGGTCGAACGAATTATTCCCAGGGCAAGCTGACGGCCACCGACTACGGAAGAGACCATCACCCGCGCTGCTTCACCCAATGGGTGGCGGGAGGAGGATTCCAACCAGGCCTGACCTATGGCGAAACCGACGAATTCGGCTACAACGTTGTCAAGGATGGTGTGGATGTGCACGATCTGCACGCCACCATGCTCAACCAACTCGGAATTGAGCATGAAAAGCTAACCTTCAAGTACCAGGGCCGACGTTACCGCCTGACCGATATCAAAGGCAACGTCGTCAAACCACTCATTGTTTGAAACAAACAACCCCTCACACCGATCCAAAAGTAGCCCCCTCAATCATGGCCGAAGAAATCTTTGATGTCGTCAATGACCGCGATGAAGTCGTTGACCAACGCCCCAGGAGCGAAGTGCACGCCAGAAACATGCTCCATCGCGCTGTACATGTGCTGGTTTTTCACTCGGACGGCAAACTGTTCCTCCAGAAGCGATCCATGCTCAAGGACTGCTTTCCCGGTACTTGGGATTCCTCCGCATCCGGACACCTCGACACCGGTGAATCCTATGATGACTGCGCGGTACGCGAAGTCAGTGAGGAACTGGGATGGCAACCTGATCGTCCTCTTGAAAAACTCTTCAAACTACCGGCAAGCGAGGAAACGGGCTGGGAATTTGTCTGGATTTACCGGGTGCAGTACGACGGCCCCTTCACGTTGCATCCTGATGAGATTGAGCGAGGCGATTGGTTTTCCCGCGATCATATTCAAGGATGGCTTGACCAAAATCCGGAAGAATTTGCAAGCGCTTTCCGTTTGTTGTGGAAAGCCTTTTTGGCATGGGAAACCGCTTCAACAAATCCTGCATAAGATGGAAAAATTCGCCCTGGGAATTGATCTGGGTGGCACAAGAGTCAAACACGTCCTTGTCTCGGAGTCCGGACAGACCGTCGACCAGGGGGCGCATGATTTCAAACAGCACGAGACCATGGATTGGAAAAGTTCCATTCAATACATGGTCAGACAGATACAAGACCGATTTCCGGATCACCCATTATCCATCGGACTATCCGCACCTGGGCTCGTGGCGCTGGACGGCCTGTCCATCCGACACATGCCCGGAAGGTTGCAGGGACTTGAAGGCCTGGTCTGGACCGAGGCATTGAATCATCCAGCCCCCATCCCCGTGCTTAACGACGCTCATTCCGCCTTGCTGGGCGAAGTCTGGAGAGGAGTAGCCAGAGGCATGCAAAACGTCGTCATGATCACTCTGGGGACCGGTGTTGGAGGAGCGGCCATGGTTGACGGCCATTTGCTTAAAGGTCATATTGGAAGGGCCGGGCATTTGGGGCACATCAGCCAACAAGTGTATGGCCCCCCCGACATTTGCCGGACACCTGGCAGTCTCGAATGGAATATTGGAAACTGCACCATCAAAGACCGCACAAACGGACGTTTTACATCCACTCACGATTTGGTTCAGGCAAGCATTGAAGGAGATCCGTTCGCAAAGGGAGTTTGGGAGCGGTCCGTCCGATATCTCGCGGCAGGTCTGACGTCTTTTATCAACATCCTCGACCCCGAAGCCATTGTCATCGGAGGAGGCATCGCCGAATCCGGCAGAACATTATTTGAGCCGCTACAAAAGGCCTTGAACGAAATGGAATGGCATGTTCAGGATCATCGCGTCAGCATCTTGAAAGCAAGTCTGGGCGAATATGCCGGGGCTTATGGCGCTGCCTTCCAATCCTTGGAAAATCAGCAAATTGGTACATGAAAAATCGGCGAAACCCATGCGGGAATCGCCGATCGTGAAATGTAATGCCAAATCAGGCGGGTTTCTTCCAAGTGCGCTTGGGCGCTTTGGTCACCAAACCTTTCTTGATTGCCTTGGCTGTGACGCGGATGTATTTCACCTCACCGTCAATGATCACCTTGACACGCTGAAGGTTAGGCAAGAACCGACGTTTGGTGATACCGGTTACATGTGTACCGATACCGCCTTTTTTCTTGGCTTTACCACTGCGCCAAATGTGACTTCCCTTGATGGGCCGTTTTCCTGTTAACTGACAAATCCTGGACATAATGCCGTGCGTTGATTGTTTTTCTAAAAAACAAGGGCGGGATATTACGAACCGCTCCAAAGCATATCAAGTGTTAAAAATAAGAAACCTTCATTTTTTTGCTTTTGCCCCCCCCCGCCTGAACGATGCCGTTTTGTAAAACATGCCATCGACCAATCGGAAAAAACGTAACTCCATATGTAATGGAATGAATGATGACCGTTATCAATAGCAAATGGTTACTTTTTTATTAATTTTTTGCTTTCATCAGGTCTGAATTTCACCAAAACTCACCCAACCCCCAGAATATAAAACACACAGGTAGACGAATGAAGATCCGTACCAACAACACGCGTTCCGGTTTCACTTTGATTGAACTGCTCGTTGTCATTGCCATCATAGCCATCCTCGCAGGCATGTTGCTGCCAGCGCTTTCCAAAGCAAAATCCAAAGCCAAGGCGATCCATTGCGTGTCCAATCTCAAGCAGTGGGGAATCATCTGGCAGATGTATGTCGATGATAATGAGGGCAAATTCAGCGATGGCGACATCGGCTGGGCTCGAGGCGAATGGGTGGTGGCGCTGGCCGAACATTATCAGGAAAAACCCATGCTCCTCCTATGCCCAACGGCTGTCAATCGACGTGGCAATAGCTCCGGCACCACCGAAATCAAAAAACCGGTCGGCACCCCCGAAAGTCAATTATCAGACTGGGGCGGCGCATTCACGGCCTACAATTTCCCCAACTTCGCAAATGACTTCGAAGCAGGATCCAAGTTTCTCATAAGCAGCTATGGTGGAAACAACTGGATTTACAATGCCAAAACAGATATCCAGGGCCGCGCCAAGAAAGATCACTGGGGATCGCTGGATGTCACCGACAGTGTTTCTGACATTCCACTGTTCCTGGATGCCATGTGGCGTGGCGGTGGTCCTGACCACAGCAACAGCACCAAGGATCAAGCTCCCCAATACAACGGTCAATGGGCGGGTTTCGGTCAGGAATCCATGCATTTCGCCATGGCCCGACATGGGCAGGGTGTGAATGTCGCTTATTTTGACCACTCCGTACGTTCCACTCGCTCACCACGCCAAATCTGGCAGATGAAGTGGCACCGGAGCTACCAACGCCACGGTTTCGAACGCACTAAGAACTTCCCGGCCTGGATCGGCAACGGAAGATAGTTAAATGGTGAATAGTGAATGTTGAATGGTGAATTGTTCAGCAAGGTAGAGCGTGCCGTCCCTGGCGCGCCCCTTGTGGTGTTCGAGCTGCCACCAATCTCCGCTTTGGGAAGCCTTCGGTTTTCATCGGCCTATATCCTTTTTCAGAACACAACATAAGGGTTTGGGCAATCAATTACGCCAGGGTTCCCTTTGAGCGGCATCCCTGAACACTTATGCCATAAGGTGCGTACCGGGATCCCGACGAGTCGGGAATCTACCTGCTGTCAGAGATTTTCTCGAAACCTTCTTCGATGAAGGTGGTATTCTGAATGCGGGTAAGCCGGGCATAGACGCCGTCTTGCTTGATCAGGTCGTCATGCGCACCCCGTTCGATGATGTTGCCTTCTTTGAGGACAAGAATCTGGTCAGCCTTGCGGATCGTGCTCAGGCGGTGGGCAATCACAAAGCTGGTCCGGCCTTTCAACAACCGCTCCAGGGCCTCCTGAATCAGTCGCTCCGTGGCTGTGTCCACACTGGCCGTGGCCTCGTCCAGTATCAGGATTGGAGCGTCCTTGAGCAAAGCTCTGGCAATGCTGATGCGTTGCTTCTCCCCGACGCTGAGTTTCACCCCGCGCTCGCCAACATGGGAATCGTACCCCTCAGGCAAGCGCTCGATGAAGTCGTGACAGTTCGCAGCCTGTGCTGCCCGGATCAAATCTTCCTCTCCTGCATCCAGATTGCCATACGCAATGTTCTCCCGCACTGTGCCATTGAACAAAAACGGTTCCTGCGAAACCACACTGATCTCACGGCGCAATGAAGCCAGATCCAACTGGCTTACATCCTGTCCATCGATGGTAATGGTCCCACTGGTCAATTCGTAAAACGCGGGCAGCAGATTCACAATGGATGATTTTCCGGCGCCCGTGGGCCCCACCAATGCAATCATCTCACCGGATCGGGCATGCAGGTCAATGTCGTGGAGAACGGTTCGGTCCTCTCCATATTGGAAAACCACCTTTTTGTAGACCACGTCCCCTTTGACAGGAGTTTTCAGGATTTGTGTCCGATCCGGCCTTTCGGGATCAGCATCCAAAATATCGAACACCCTCTCACCTGCGGCACGCGCTCCCTGCATCATCTGGTTCAAACTGTGCAAGCGTCCGATAGGCTCATAAAACAGTCCGAGAAACAGGACAAAACCAACCAAATCACCAACAGACATGACATCCTGAATCACCATCCGTCCACCGATCCAAAGCACCAACCCCGTTCCAAGCGAAGTGGCAAACGCCATGGTCGGTGAATAAATCGCCCAGGCCTTCATGATGCCCAAGGATCCCAGACGAAGCGCATGGGATCGATCGGCAAAACGGCGATCTTCATGTTTCTGACGACAGAAAGCCTTGATTTGGCGGATTCCCTGAAGGTTATCCATCAACAACGCGTTCATGGCGCTGGCAGCCTCCCGCTGACGACGATAACGACGGTGTGCGGTCAGGGTATAGGCCAATGCGCCTCCAATCAGCACCGGCATGGGAATCAGCGCCACCCAGGCGAGTGTGGGGTTCATCGCAAACAAGAAAAACAACACCCCAACCACGCTCAACACAGCCACCGTCCCCTGCTCTGTCCCGTCGATCAAAACGCGTTCGACATTGTTCACGTCCTCAATCACGCGGGTCATCAAATCGCCTGAAGCACGTTGATCGAAATATCCGACCGGCAAATGCTGCAGTTTGTCGTAAACCTGCTGGCGCATGTCATAGATGACATTTTGTTCGAAGTGATTGTTAATGATGATCCGCAAGCTGTTGAACAATTCACGCAGCAGAAAAGCGCCGATCAAGCTGCCCATCACCCAGGGTAATTCATCGAGCCGCTTGTTGGAGATGACCTCATCGATGACATAGGAAGTCAATTTCGGATAGACAAACGCAAAGGCAAGCGAAACAACCGCACACCCTACCGTCCCCAGAGCCATCCATTTATAAGGCATGAGAAACACCGACACCCGCCGGACGATCTCCCACGTACTTCGCTTCCGAGCCCCATAATCACGGCTACGCCCCTTCCCCGAACTGATACCACGACGACTCACGATACAAAAGGAAAGTCGAATGAAGGGAAAGAATACTCATCATCCCCAAGTGAACTGCCCAAAAAGCAAGGCTGCTGTAAAAAAACCATCACCATTAAAACATCTGCGTTAATCTGCGAAATCTGCGGTTAAAGCCAAAATCAATAAGTAGCACGCCCCCCGGAAATATCAAACACCCCACCGGTTGAAAACGAACAATCCTCCGAAGCCAACCAGGACACCAAAGCCGCCACTTCATGCGGTTGACCCACGCGCTTCATAGGGATCTTGGACACCATGTAATCAATATGTTCCTGACTCACCTGCCTGAGGATATCCGTTTGAATCACCGCAGGCGTCACACAATTGACATGTACCCCGGTTTCAGCGAGTTCCTTCCCGAGCGATTTGGTTAAACCAATCACACCCGATTTTGCAGCACTGTAATGAGATGCATTGGGGTTTCCTTCTTTCCCGGCAATTGAAGCAATATTGATGATCCGACCGTAACCATGGCTCATCATATGAGGCACCACCGCGTGACACACATAAAAGACTGCCATCAGGTCCAGCTCAATCACATCACGCCATTCCTGCCAACTGCATTCCCAGAGCTTTTTGCTCACACCTGCGATGCCCGCATTATTGACGGCAATGTCGATTTTCCCCATGGAAGCCGCCGTATTGTTGGCGGCTTCGGCAACAGATTCCGTAGAAGTAAGATCCACTGGTTGAACCTGCACCGAAGATGGATCATCCAGTTTCGATACAAACTCCCGGGCTGCGGCTTCGTCTTTATCCCAAATGGAGCAACGCGCCCCGGAATCCAGAAACCGTTGCACGATGGCCTTTCCTATTCCCCTGGCTCCTCCGGTCACAACAGCAACACGATCTTTTAAATCAATGGCATTCATGGGAGCAAAATCAAATCAAGCGGTTTGAGTTGTCGACGCGGACACGGCTTCGATGCAGCGAGGGCAGATTTCCGGATGCTCCGTGTGGCTGCCGACTTCGGTTTCCCAATGCCAGCACCGTTTACACTTGGAACCATCCGCTTTTTCAACACGCACAACGACGTCCGAACCGCTCTCAAAGACCAGTTGCGAGACATTCATGATCTCGCGCAGCACGGCTTGGTGTGCGTTTGCCGCTTCCAATTCGGCCTCAGGCAACTGTATCACGAGCCGGGCTTCCAACGCTTTGCCAATGAGTTTTTCACGTCGGGCGTCTTCCAGTTTGGACAAAGCCTGATCCCGCCACCCCAACCAGCGGCCCCATTGTTCACGCTCGGCATCACTCAGGTTGAACACCTGCGGTTGCCATTCCTGCAAGTGCACCGTGTCCGTCTCTTGATTGCCAGGGATGTATCCCCAAGCTTCATCCGATGTGAACACCAGTATCGGAGACAGGGCCTGACTCAATCGACGCACAATATGATGCAACACGGTCTGGGTTGACCGACGTGCATGTGAATGGGCGGCATCGGAATACAGCCTGTCTTTCACCAAATCGTGGTAAATGGATGAAATCTGAACAGCGGTAAATTGACTGATCTTCTGGTAAACGATGTGGAACTCATACTTCTCGTAGCATTCGAATACCTGTGCTTCGACCGCAGACCAAGCATCCAGCATCCAACGATCAAGTGGCGTCAACTGATCATGCGGCACCGCATGCTTCTCCGGATCGTAGTCGTAAAGATTGGACAACTGAAATCTCAGGGAATTTCGCAGCAACCGATACGTTTCTGCAACGGTCTTGATACGCTCTTCACTGACCACGATGTCGTTTCGGAAATCCTGGGATGCCACCCAGAGACGCACAATGTCCGCTCCATAAGTACCAATGTAAGCTTCCGCGGTTTGCGGTTTTTCATATCCGCCCTGCCCTTGTTTGCTCTTTGAAATTTTCTCCTTGTCCGCATCCACCATGAACCCATGGGTCAACACCTCCTTGTAAGGAGCCGTTCCATGGGCTGCGAGTGAGAGCAATAACGACGATTGAAACCAACCGCGATGCTGATCACTGCCTTCGAGATACAGGTCAGCTTGCCAGGGTTTGGGCTCGCAATCGGTCTGCCCTTCCTTGGAACGACGCTGCAATTCCTCACGCGCCATGATGACACTGCGTGATGAACTCCCGGAATCAATCCAGACATCCAGAGTGTCCGTGGACTTGGCCACCGCTTCGGCTCCGTCCCAACCTTCAGGGCGAACTTTTTGCCAGAGACTCTCCGCCGTTTCAGAAAACCAGATATTGGAACCATGTTCCTCGATCAGCCCGGCAACGTTCTTGACGATGCGTCCATCCAGCAAGGGATTGCCGTCGGCATCATAAAAGGCGGGGATGGGCACACCCCAGGTGCGTTGACGTGAGATACACCAGTCGGGTCTGGATTGAACCGCGCCTTCGATCCGGTTGCGTCCCCATTCGGGCACCCATTGGACTTGGGCAATTTCATTCAAAGCCTTTTCCCGGAATCCATCGTGATCCACATTGATGAACCATTGATCCATGGCCCGGAAAATGACGGGCGTTTTACTGCGCCAGCAATGCGGGTAACTGTGTGTGTAATCCTGGTGAAGCAAGAGCGCGTTCTTACCTTTCAAGACTTCCAGCACTGCTTCATTGGCTTCGCTCTTGCCCTGCTTTTCTAGAATGGATTTGCCGATCAAATCCTCCGGCATTTGTTGTTCCGCCGGAAGGTCGGTGGTGTGCGCCAGGCAACCTCGATCATCCACAGGAGAATAAATTGGCAAACCTGCCTGCATTCCCAAACCATAATCCTCCAGACCATGACCGGGCGCAATGTGAACGAAACCGGTACCGGTGCTGTCATCCACAAAATCAGCATCGTGCAATTTGCCTGTCCGATCGCAAAATGGATGTTCATATTCGATCTGCGCCAACTGTGTGGCATCCAGACTTCGAACAATCTGGTAGTCCTCCCACCCCATTTTCTCCACCAGACCATCCAGCAAGCCTACGGAAAGGATATAAGATTCATCCCCAACCTGGATCTGGGTGTATTGGAATTTGGAACTGAACGCCACGGCCAGGTTGGCGGGCAAGGTCCAGGGCGTGGTGGTCCAGATCAGGACAAAGAGGTTGGGTTCGCCTTTGACCTTGAATTTGACATAGATACTGGGGCTGACGTGGTCGGCGTATTCTACCTCGGCTTCCGCCAGGCCAGTTTGACAGGGAAT
>JAQCFT010000243.1 GCA_027619545.1 Verrucomicrobiota bacterium
GGTGATATCGACTTCCTTTGCCTGTAGGGCTGGTATCGTTTGCACGCCTTGTCCACAGGAAAGATTCAGGCTGAGCAGTGTCAGTAGCCATCCGGATTGGAGAGTTTTCATGTTCAGTGGTCGCATGGTCGACGAACAGGTTGCTGACTCTTGGGTGTTTTGAAAGCACGAAATTGATGAGTGCATCGGGTGTGGTTCAGTTTTGGTTGCCAACTTGCAGGTCTGCTGCATGGCGTTGAATGGGGTAAATGTCAGAAAACAACTTGCGAAATGGCTGTTCAAGTCGTATGGAATGGCCCCATGAACAACACTCCAAAATCTCTTCAAGGTATGGTTCAGTATGCCATTCTGTTATGTGGTTTCTTAACATCAACCCTGGGCCACGCCGCCGATCCGATAAGTTTCACGGTCAGCGACGCCGCGTTTGAAGCTCCTGCGGATTGGAAGAAAGCTTCCTCCACGTCGCCTATGCGCAAGGCGCAGTTTGCTGTGGTGCGCGAAGGTATTCAGGATGAAGGGGAAGTTGTTTTTTATCATTTTGGTCCAGGCGCAGCCGGGGGAACCCAGGCCAATGTGCAGCGTTGGTTGGGGCAGTTTAAGGAAACCGGAGATCAATTGGGAGCCAAGACCGAAAAGAGCGAAATTGATTCCGTAGCACTTACTTTTGTGAAAGCTTATGGCACCTACATGAGTGGCGCTCCACTCGGTCCAAAGACTCCAAAAGCCGATTATGCGCTGCTTGGAGCCATCATTGAAGCGCCCAAGGGACACATCTTCATCAAATTCACCGGCCCGCGCGATTTGGTGGATGACGCGGACAAAGCATTCCGGAAAATGGCTCAATCCGCTCGGATTTCACGTTAAAATGGCTTTTTTTGGTCAAATGGGGCCGGATTGTCACATTTCGCACTTGCCTTTTTCTGCTGGATCTCAAAGATACCCGTCCTTATGAGTTCAGAAACAGAATCAACCGGAATGATTGATCTTCTGGCTTGGTACGAGACCAACAAGCAGAAGGTGGCGGGAGCAGGCGTTGTACTCCTGGTCGTCGGTTTCGTTGGCTATTTTGCCAATTGGAAGACCACACAGACCGAGTTGAATGCATCCAACGATCTTTTCCAGGTCCGTTTGGCCATGGGTAAAGAGGAAGCCGACATCGCCGATCCGACCAAGTTGTTGAAGGTTGCTTCGGACCATTCCGGAACAGCCGCCAGCGGGCGCGCCGTCCTGTTTGCCGCCAGCGCCTATTTCGAGAAAGGGCAATACGACGAAGCCCTGAAACAATTTGAAGCCTTCCTTGCCGGCAACGGGGACAGTCCTCTGCGCGGTACGGCCATGTATTGCGCTGCTGCGTGTAAAGACGCTCTGGGGCAGACAACCGAAGCCATTGACGGGTATCGACGTGTCGCCAGCAGTTTTGCCAATTCTTACGTCGCCTTCCAAGCCAAATTGGCCATGGGGGGACTCTATGAGTCTCAGGGTGAAGCTTCCCAGGCGCTGGCTGTTTATGATGAGCTTTCTCACACGACAGTCCCGGTGACCTACAGTAGCGAAGCCGGTTCACGTCGCGAATCGCTGTTGAAGAAACACCCCGAGCTGGCTCCTGCCGAAGAAGCTGTCGTTGAATCGGCTGAATAAGGGGTTGTTTCACTGACATTTCAATGAGTTTTATACGCGGCGGCACTTTCGAGTGACCGCCGTTTTTTTATGAATCAACCGTTCATCGAAGTTGCTGCAGCATTGATCTTCCGCGACTCAAAACTTCTCATCGCCCAACGGCCTCCCGGCGTCCACCTCGCCGGATTATGGGAATTCCCGGGCGGCAAACGGGAATCCGGTGAGACCTTCGAAACCTGCCTTCTGCGCGAGATCCGCGAGGAACTGGATTGTGATATCCGCGTGGGCGATCTGGTGTTCCAGACAAAGCATGACTATCCTGGCAAATCCATTGACATTCGTTTTTATCAATGCCAACTACATCAAGGGGAGCCTAAACCGGTGGAATGTGCTGCAGTGGAATGGATCTCCGTAGCACAATTAAGAGATTTTGAGTTTCCCAAAGCCGATGAAAAACTGTTGTATCTCTTAACCAGCCGCACTGATCTTTGGAGTTGAAAAGTGAGGCAGCAAAACATGATTCGATCCCTCTCACGCTTTGGAAGAAAAATATGACGACAAGCTGTGTGTTTTAGAAAGGAAGAGGATTGTGAGTATTGCTCGAATAAAAGCCGGATGGTTTTGTTTTTTTGTCATGGTGGCTATTGCTTTGACCTCCTGTCGTTCCCATTCTGATCTTCCTTCCAACCGATCACATGCCTTAAAAGACTTCAGAAAAGTTCGATTGAATCATGGAGTTGCCTTGTTGTTTGAGGATGAGGGCCATCTGGCTTCGCATCACCCGGTGATCGAACAGGAAGTTCGCCGCACTATTGAAGTTGTTGCCGCGAAATGGGACATTGGGCGACTTTCCATCCGGGTCTTCGCCAGTCAAACCAACGTGATTCCTGAAATTGGATTGAACGGATACACGCCATCGGCGACCGAAATCCGATTGTTCATTCATCCCACGTTTCAATCATTGGATGATTCGATCGAGACCCATTTGTTTCCCCTGTTGGCTCATGAAATGCATCATGCACGACGTACCCGCTTGGTGGGTTACGGTTCTACTCTGCTTGAAGCGGTTGTTTCCGAAGGCTTGGCGGACCATTTTTCGATGGAAGTTGCCGGAGTCGAACCTCCCGTCTGGTCGGTCTCGGTTCAGGGAGAAACATTGGATCACTGGATATTCAAAGCCTCCGAAGCCTGGCTGGAACCGGGCTATCGCCATGCCGAGTGGTTCTACGGAACGCACCCCGATATTCCGCGCTGGACTGGTTACGCCATAGGGTTCGCACTGGTGGACCGATATCTTCAGACGCATCCGCATCAAAGCGCTTCACGCCTGGTTGGGGCATTCGCCAGTGCCTTTGTGCCTTAAGATCGGCTGGTCCATGAAGGTGACGTTTTGCGGGGTGAGGTTGTTGTCATCTTTGGTTGTGATCCCGAAGGATTTGCGTTGCTTTTTTAGTGGGGTTGTGGTCTTTTTTGATCATATCTAATTCCAGTTCAACCACAAATAGACCGTTGCATAGGTCTTCTTGAGTGATGCCAAAGAGTCCCTGTCATATTTGTAATCAACCGTTGGAGTATCCCGAGGAACTTGCGGGGCAGCAGGTGGAGTGTCCTCATTGCGGGACGCAGACCAAGTTGCCGGTCATGTCCGATATTCTGGTGCGTATTCCTTCAGCGGTGGATGAGAGCATTCGGCAAAGTACCGAATCTCCCATCGCCAGCGTCGCTCAGAAGGTGCTTTCCAATATGGGTAAAGTGGTCGTAGGGAAGGAAGAGACCATGGCGTTGGCTTTGACCGCGTGTCTGGCCGATGGTCATGTTTTGTTTGAGGATGTGCCGGGTGTCGCTAAAACCATGTTGGCGCGCGCCATGGCAATCAGTATGGGTTGTCCGTTCAAACGGATCCAATGTACGCCCGATCTATTGCCGAGTGATATTTCCGGTTCTTCGGTTTTTAATCCAAAGACCACGGATTTCGAATTTCGTGCCGGTCCGCTTTTCACGCAGGTGTTGTTGGCGGATGAAATCAACCGTGCCACGCCGCGCGCCCAGTCCGCTTTGTTGGAGGCGATGGCGGAACGTAAGGTGACGGTGGATGGAAAAACGCATGCATTGGAAGCGCCCTTCTTTTTGATTGCCACTCAAAATCCCATTGATCATGAGGGCACCTTTCCGCTGCCTGAAGCGCAGTTGGATCGTTTTTTGATGCGTCTGCAGTTGGGGTATCCCGGTACGGATCTGGAGATTCAGATGCTTCAGAACAATCAGTTGCAACATCCTATTGAAACATTGGAAGCTGTCACAGATTCCAGTGAAGTTTTGGAATGCCAAACCGCCGTGCGAAACATCAAGGTGCATCCCAAAGTGGCGGGTTATATTGTGGATATCGTGGAAGCTTCCAGGGGCCACGATGATATCCAGCTTGGTGCGAGTCCTCGAGCTTCTTTGGCCTTGTTTCGTTGTGCACAAGCTTACGCAGGAATTCATGGCTATGATTTTGTGACTCCCGACGATGTCAAATATCTGGCTCCGTTCATCATGATGCATCGCCTGTTGTTGAAACCGGAAACCCGCCTGAGGAAGCGATCCTCCAAAGACATCATGCGCGACATCCTCAACTCCATTTCCGTTCCTCAAATTCGGACCGAAGATTTGAACGCATGAAATGGATTGTCGGCACTCTCATTCTGCTGCTGATCGGTTTTGTTCTTCAGCTCAGCTTGCTGGTTTATTCCATGTATGTATTGGGTGGGATTCTGTTTGTGACACGAACCTTGTCCGCCATTTGGATCAAAGGACTGCAATGCTCCCGACAGATTCATCAGACGGAGGCGGAGATAGGGGACATCGTCAAAATATCCGTCAAACTGAAGAACATTCATCCCTTTAACATTCCCTGGGTTTTGTTCGAAGAAGAAGGTCCGAAAGATGACCTTATCTGCACACCGGTCAAGCTTCAGCTTAAGGGGCCGCGGCTGGGGATCGAACGTTTCAAATCCGGGGCGATCAAGTTTTGGACCTATGAAGCAACCATGAAGGCTCGCGGGTATTATGTTTTTGGTCCGGCGCAGGTGGAAACGGGGGATGTGTTCGGGTTGCATCGAAAGCACCGGACCTTTGGGAAGCGGGATGGGGTTTTGGTGTTGCCAAAGGTGTTGCCTATTTTGCGCAATCAGTGGGCTTCCAACCGTGCGTTGGGAGAAACCCGGATCACGCACCGATTGTTTGAAGATCCCGCGAGGTTTTCAGGGATTCGTCCCTATCAGGCGGGTGATCCGTTGAACCGGATTCATTGGCGTGCCACGGCGAGGGCAGGGGAATTGCAGACCCGCATGTTTGATCCATCCTGTATCCAGGGAGCCACGCTGGTGGTTGATTTCCATGCATCCTCTTTTGGGGGAGGGAAGGATCATGGGGAAGCCGAGTTGCTGGTGACCACGACGGCGTCGTTGGCACATGCATTTGATGAGGCTGGTGAGCAGATTGGTCTGGTGGCATTGGCCGGAAACAAGGCCGAGCGGATTCAGCAGGAGGACAGGGAGGCGTTGAAACGATTGTATCGGCCGTGGTTTTCTTCACAACCTCGCGAGAAACGGCAACTCGAGCAATCCATCATCGTACCCACCCGGAAAGGAGGGGGGCAGCTACAGGTCATCAAGGAAGCGCTTGCCAAAATGGAGTTCGCCGGTGACGCGATGTTTGATGAATGGATCATTGAATACAAAAACTGGCTGCCCCGGGATGCATCGGTCATTGTGCTGGCTCACGAACTGACTTCCGCTTTGATTCAAGGGATCGTGACACTCAAGGCATCCGGTTATCGGGTTTCCATGGTGCAGGTCAATTGGCAGAGTGAACTCAAACCCGACTGGGCTGCTCCATCTGAAGAACGTGCGGAGTTGGCTGCCACCGGGGTTCCGTGTTTCCATGTCAGGCAGGAGGAAGACATCGCCTGGCTTGGGAGTGATTTGTTGATTTAGATCCTGTGAGCTATAAAAGGTCCGAAGCAAGATTCTCTCATGTTGATAACGACGCTACTGGAATTGTTGACCAGTGGAGAATGCGGATCCCCCTATTCGTTTTCTCGCAAAGGCGCAAAGGGCGCAGAGTTTTTTAGACAACGGAGGGATGATTCCGCATGCGGGGCTCACCTCCAAATTTCCCCCTCGAAAACGTCTCGGGGCATATGAGATGGAACGCGGGGCGGCTGAGGTTAATCGAAGGACTGTGGCGATTCCATTGCAGCGTAAAAATGGTTCCATAGTTCTGAGGAATGAAGTGGGTGTAAGGCGGCGCTTACCCCTCCGGTCGTGGGGATGTATTTTGGCCTGTGCCTGATGCGGATCAGGGGAGGAGAATCTCTTTTCGGAGGCGTGCGAGTTTGGCTTCGGGCAATCTTGTGTCTCTGCTTCCGGGGGATGGGTTTTCTGTTGCCACATGGCCGTCGCAAAATGCGACCACTGCTCGTTCATCATGCCGAAAATGTCCGTTTGCGTAGGCGCCCGGGCCATCGTTGATATAGTAGAATTCTTCGACCATCGGATGATCCGGTGAAGCGGGTGCTTGAAAGTCGTTGATTTGGGCGGCATCGGCAAACAGGGAAGTTCCGGAAGGATTGGATAATTGCGGAATGATCATCCCTCCTTGTTTGCTGCTGGGAGATGGAGTTCCATTCACGGCGAGATGAAGGTTGTAGCCGTAACCGAAAGAAGCTCCCAGTGCTTTGGGTTTGTAAAGTGGATCATGGAATCGAAAGGACGGGCAGATACCTACACCCTTGCCGCCCAGGTAAGGCCAGAGAACCCCTTTGCTATGGTCGATCTTGCGCTCCCCTTCCGGACCTTTCCCAAGCCATCCAAACCAGTAGATCATGCCATTGTCGATGGATTGCCCTGAATAAGACCAGGCTCGCTGATCCTGATCGTTCCAATACATTTGTCCCGCCAGTCCCAGTTGTTTTTGATTGGAAGTGCACTGGATCTGACGGGCTCGTGCTTTGGCGGATGCGAGTGCCGCAGTGAGCAGGGACGCAAGGATGCCGATGATGGCGATCACCACCATCAGCTCGATCAGCGTGAATCCCTGTCGTTTGCTCATGGTTTCGGATGGCTTCGGACGCGATAGAATCCGGCGGTTTGCTCTGGGCCCAGGTCCTTGATCGACAGGGCACCATTCGCATCAGGTGAAGCGTAGCCTCGCGTTTCCCAGTCAGTGAAATTGTCGGTGCTTTCCAGCCAGTATTCCCATCCTGCGCGTGCCTGAGTCTTGATCCTGATGGATGATTCATCCCGCTCGATGCCTTCAATGTGGAGGGCGGTATGACGTTGAATGGACACGTTGTCCACCCAACCGTTGGCCAGGATGGAGCCATCCCATTCCGGTGATGGTTGTTGAGCATCGCTGTAATTGATCAGGGCAAAGGCATCCACATTGATTTCGGTGAAACCTCCCGCCGGACCTCCGAAGACGGTTCCCAGGTTTGCGTCTTTGATGGGGCCGAAGGGGGATCCGTCTTCGGTCATGGTTGTTCGCAGGGTTTGATCAGCGGCGGTGTAGTTTAGTTCCACTTCGTAGACGGATCCGGTTTGCAGTTCCAGTGGAAAGGTGTTTTCCACCGACCACTGATTGTCCTGGGAAATGAGGCCGGAGGAAATGGTGGCCCCAAATCCGGAATCCGGATGATAGCTCCATTCCACCAATCCCCGGGGTCCATAATCAGCGTGAATACCCGACCCCCGGTAGAAATTGTCCCGGAAGGCTTCCCTGGTTTGGATCAGGCCGATGGCCAGGGGAAAGGTGAAACTCTTTTCAGGATCAATGCCCAGTTCGATGTGGTCGAGTTGAAGTGTGAAAGAGACACTGAAATCCTCATGGCGGGTAATCCTGGAGCCAAACGGGAGGTAAAAGTAACTGTTGGGCTTTCGCGAATCCCAGGTGACTGAGAGTCGTTCATGCTCTGAATCCCAAGCAAACAAACTGGAATCACCGAAGGCGCGCCAGCCGGATGGCTCCGTGGGGTTTGTTGAAAAATCTTCTTCGTGATCGTTTGAATAG